>JBNLCA010000406.1:0-9111 GCA_050303575.1 Paracoccaceae bacterium | reverse complement strand
TTGAAATGCTTGGCTTCCTCGGCGCCGGACTTCACCCAGTCGTCGTAGAATCCCAAGGGCAGCTTCACGTCCGGGAACCGGGCGACGATGTCCCAGTGGAGGTCCACGGCGTTGAGCTCGATATGCGCGACGGCATGCATCAACGCTATCCGGCCCTCGGGGCTGCCGGGTCTGCGGCGCGGTACGTCGCGCGGCGGCAGGAGGTCGGGCTTTTCGGGGCGCGCCGGCCGGTCCGGCGGGCTGGCACGGCCGACAGGCAGGGGCTCACCGGCCTCGCGGGCGGCGAACCAGGCCTCGGCATGGGCCTTGGCAAGCGCGGTCTTCGCCCGCGCATCGGCCGTCATCAGGATCTCGACCGCGCGGTCGGCAAGGCTTTGGGTCATGGCACCTCCGGTCCCGCGCAGATGCCGGACCCGGAACGCTCAGGCAAGCGCGTTCACCTCGGCGAGAACCTCCTCGGCGTGGCCGGGTACCTTGACCTGACGCCAGGCGCGACGGACGCGGCCGGCGCCGTCTATCAAGAAGGTCGCCCGCTCGATCCCCATGAACTTCCGGCCGTACATCTGCTTCTCGACCCAGACGCCCCAGCGCTCGCAGACGTCGCTGTCCTTGTCCGAGGCCAGGATGACCTTCAGCCCGTGCTTGGCGATGAAGTTGTCGTGCTTGCGCACGCTGTCCTTCGAGATGCCCAGAACGACGGCACCCGCCTTGGCGAAGGCCCCGGCAAGCGCGGTGAAAGCCAGCGCTTCGTTGGTGCAGCCCTCGGTATCGTCCTTAGGGTAGAAATAGACCACGACGGGTCGCGGCTTCAGCGCCGAGAGCGTGACCTGGCTGCCGCCGTCGCGGGGCAAGGTGAAATCGGGTGCGGTGTCGCCTTCGGCAGTCATCGGATCGTGTCCTTCGTCCGGGAACTTGGTGCTTCAATTCTAGGGCCAGTCGGGAGAAGATAAAGGCCGAGGCAAATCAGGAGCATCGGGGCCAACCGGCTTCCGAACGGCGATGACGACAGGGGCCGATCACCGGCAGCGCAGGGAAGGGGGCCGTTTCGGCCTCTGGATGCTTCTGTCGCTGCTGCTGATCCTCAGTGCCGGATGGGCGGCGGTCGTCCTCTATTCCGGCCGGGCGATCACCGCGCCGCACTGGGTGACCGCGAAGATCGAGGAGCGGGCGGCCGACGCGCTCGGCGGGCCGGGGCGGCTGCAACTGGGCGAGATCGTCGCGCTGATGGGCGAGGGCTACGTGCCACGCGTGGTGATGCGCAATCTGCGCCTGCGCGACGAGACCGGCGCCGAGATCGCACGGGTGCCGGAACTGAGGGCGCGGCTGTCGCTCGAGACGCTTTTCGAGGGGCAGCTTGGCCTCAGCCGGCTGACCATGGTCGGCAGCGAGATGGTCCTGAGGCGCGACCGGTTCGGCCGCTTCGACCTTGCCTTCGGCACTGACCGTTCGGCGCCGACGGGTGGCACGATCCCGGAAATCCTTGCCGCCATCGAGACGGCCTTCGCGCGGCCCGCGCTCAGCGGGCTGACACAGGTTTCGGGCGAGGCGCTGCGGCTGACTTTTCAGGACGCGCTCACCGGCCGCGTCTGGCGCGCCGAGGGCGGGCTCGTCTCGCTGACGCAGGAGGAGCAGAGCCGCACGCTGACCATGAGCTTCTCGCTTGCCGGCGGCGCCGGCGCGCGGCCTGCGGCGGTCCGCATCGCGCTCACCGCGCCGCGGGGCGAGGGGCCCCTGGACGTCAAGGCCGACTTCTCGAACGTCACCGCGGCCGACCTCGCCGCGCAGCTTCCGGCGCTGGCCTTTCTGACGGCGGCAGACGCGCCGCTTTCGGCGAACATCGAGGCGACACTCGACGCGACCGGCGCGCTTGCTGCCTTCGAGGGGTCGCTCGAGATGGGGGCAGGCGCCATCCGCCCGGTCGGTGCGGCGCGGCCTATCCCGTTCGACGGCGCGAAGGCGACGCTCAGCTTCGATCCCGCTTCGGGGCGCATCGCGTTCTCCGAGGTCAGCGCCTCGACGCCCGAGGCGCGGTTCGAAGCGTCCGGGCAGGCGCTCCTCGGCGAGGTCGACAGCGCCTCGGGACTGCCGGGACAGCTGATCGGGCAGCTTGCCTTGAAGAACATCGAGTTCGACCCCGCCGGCGAACTGGCCGAGCCGGCCCGGTTCGACCGCGGTGCGATCGACATGCGCCTGACGATCAAGCCGTTCCGCATCGAGATCGGCCAGCTGGCTCTGGTCGGCGGCGACCGGCATTTCCTCGCCTCGGGCGATTTCGCGGCCGATCCCGACGGATGGCGTGCCGCGATGGACCTCCATCTCGACCAGATCGAGCATGACCGGCTGGCGGCGCTCTGGCCGCTCAGGGTGGCGCCCAAGGTGCGCGAGTGGCTGGTCAAGAACGTGACCGAGGGGCTTCTGACCGATGTGACCTCGGCGATCCGCATCCGCCCGGGCGAGGAAGCGCGTGTGGCGCTCGGCTACGAGTTCAGCGACGGCACCGTACGCTTCCTGCCGACGCTGCCGCCGATCGCCGGGGGCACCGGTCACGCAACGATCGACGACTACCGCTACACGATGGTCCTGACCGCGGGCCATGTCGATTCGCCGAGCGGCGAGCGGGTCGAGGCCAAGGGCTCGGTCCTGACCGTTCCCGACATCCGCATCGATCCTGCCCCCGCCGAGATCCGGCTCGAGACCGACAGCACGATCACCGCGGCGCTGACGCTGCTCGACGAGCCGCCCTTCGGCTTCCTGACCAAGGCCGGTCGGCCGACGGACCTGGCCGAGGGCCACGCGCGGATGTCGGCGGTGATCCGGCTGCCGCTCGCCAAGAATGTGCCGGCCGACCAGATCAATTTCGCGGTGAGCGGCAAACTGACGGACGTGCGCGCCGACCGTCTGCTGCCGGGCCGGGTGCTCGAGGCCGATGAGCTCACGCTGACCGCGACCAACGCGGGGCTGACGATCGGCGGACCGGCCCGGATCGGGGCGGCGCGGATCGATGCATCATGGAGCCTGCCGCTCGGCACCGAGGCCGATGGCACCAGCCGCGTCGAGGGGACCGTCGCGCTGAACCAGGATTTCCTCGACGAGTTCGCCATCGCGCTTCCGTCGGGAACTCTGACGCGCGAGGGGACCGGCGTCCTGAACATCACGCTTCCCAAGGAGGGGGTCGCCGGCTTCAGCCTGACCTCGGACCTGACCGGCATGGGCCTCAGCCTGCCGGCGCTCGGCTGGTCAAAGGGGCGCAACACCGGCGGATCTCTCGAGGTTGCGGGCTCGCTCGGCGATCCTGTCTCGATCGACCGGATCGCGCTTTCAGCGCCGGGGCTCGATGCGTCGGGCCGGATCGACCTGGCCGACGACGGAAGCTTCGCGTCGGCGACGTTCGACCGGGTGCGCGCCGGCCGCTGGCTCGACGCGCCGGTGCGGCTGACCAGCCGCGGCGCGGGGCGTGCACCGGCGGTCACCGTCACCGGCGGCACGTTCGATCTGCGCAACACGCAGATCGCCGGTCGCGGCGCCGGGGGCGGCGGTCCGTTGACGCTTGCGCTCGACCGGGTGATCGTCTCCGAAGGGATCGTCTTCCGCAACTTCCGCGCCGACCTGACCACGCAGGGCGGACTCAACGGCCGCTTCACGGCAAGCCTTGCCGGCGCGGCCCCGGTCTCGGGCGTGCTCGCGCCGAGCCAGGGCGGCACCGCGGTGCGCCTGCAATCGGCCGACGCGGGCGCGGTACTGCGTGCGTCGGGCCTTCTGGACAGTGCGCGGCAGGGCAACATGGACCTGACGCTCACTCCGCTTCCGGGCGAGGGTCGCTATGACGGGCGGCTTCGGATCACCGGCCTGAGGATCCGGGGGGCCCCGGCGCTCGCCGACCTTCTGGGCGCGATCAGCGTCGTCGGGCTTCTGGAACAGCTGAACGGACAGGGCCTCGTCTTCAACGAGGTGACGGGCGAGTTCACGCTGGAGCCTCGCGGCGTGACGCTGAGGCGCGGCTCGGGCGTCGGTGCCTCGCTCGGCGTGTCGATGGCGGGGATCTACGATCTCAGGACCAAGGTGATGGACATGCGCGGCGTGATCTCGCCGATCTACCTTCTGAACGGGATCGGGCAGATCTTCACACGGAGGGGCGAGGGGCTCTTCGGCTTCAACTACCGCATGTCCGGCCCGGCGTCGGACCCGCGCATCCGGGTCAATCCCCTTTCGATCCTGACGCCCGGCATGTTCCGCGAGATCTTCCGCGCGCCACCGCCGCGGCTCAGCCAGTAGGGCGGGCAAGCGCGAAGTAGACGCTGTCGCACCATTCGCCGGAAAGGAAGAAGGTGCGTTCGGCGCGGTGCGTCTCGACAAAACCCAGCCGGGTCAGAAGCGCGATCGAGGCGGCGTTGCGCGGATCGACGTCCGCTGTCAGCCGGTCGATCTGGTGCGCCGCGAAGAGGTGGTCGATCACCGCCGAGAGCGCCTCGCGTCCGAAGCCCTTGCCCCAGTGATGTGGATGGAGCAGGAAACCGAGCTCGGGCAGGTGCCACGCCCCGCACTTGCCGATGGCGCGGCCCTGATGTTCGACGATGAAGTCGTCGGACGTCTCGGGCGAGGCCGCCACCATCGCCGCGACCCAGGCCTCGGTCTCGGCCAACGTCTCGTGCGGCGGCGTTGACCAGTAGCGCATCGCATCGGAACGCCCGAAGACCTCGTGCAGGTCCGCCGCGTCGCCCGGCCGCGCACGGCGCAGGATCAGGCGCTCGGTCCGGATCACGGCGCCGGCTTGGGTATGAGGTGCATGATGCCGACCGCGCCGGCGCGCGCGAGGTCGGGATCAAGCGTCATCGGGATATACTCGCCCCGCCGCCAGAGCACGCCGAGATCGTCGTAATGGCGCGAAAGCGGATGGCCCGACTGGCCGGTCGAGGTGATGTAGACCGAGCTTTCCGGATCGGCGAAGTCATAGACGCCGCGGTAGCCCGCGCCATGGACGTTCAGGAATGGATCCTCGCCCTCGCCCGAGGTCAGGCCGCGCATCAGCGTGTGATCGCCGCCCGAGGTCGACTGGCGGATGTTGACGACGATGCCCAGGGGCGTGTCGCCCAGCACCGGGTGATCGTGCGTCGCCTCGTGCGCATCGCCCCAGCGCAGCGATTCCAGCGTACCGGGATAGCGTGTCGAGATCCAAAGGAGCGCGTCGTCGAGCGCGAGGCGCGCGATGTCAGTGCAGGTCTCGATCGGGGTCGACTGGATGATGTCGCACCATTTCGCCGCGCCCTCGGTGTCACGGAAGACCCGCTCGATGAAAAGCGGCTCGACATGGGTGAGCGAGGTGGCGAGCGAACCGAGTTCGTCCCGGACCAGCCGGTCCTGAAGGGCGCGCATCCAGGCCGCATAGATCAGGGGCTCGGGCATGTGCTCGTTCATCTCGCCGTTCCATTCGGCGAGGAGTTCCAGCGCGTGCTGCCGCCTGCGTTCCGGGGTGCCCTCGGGCGCCGCCTCGCCGGTGAACCACAGATCGCGCGCCACCAGCGGCAGCAGTGCGCGGGCGTCCTGCGCCACGGTGTCGAGCTGCGCCTCGATGAAGCTTTCGCGGGTATGAACCTCGCGCGCCTGCATCAGCCGTTGCCAGCGCTGGACGCGCTGGCTGTCGCCCCAGTCGAACGAGACATGGAGCGGGAACGGCCGGTCGACGATCTTGTTGTTGGTGTTGCCGAGGATGCCGCCGTCGGGATTGACGAAGCGCGGGTTCGATTCGGTCGGGTACGTGCCCTGCCAGCGGTTCTCGGGCCGCCAGCCCGGCGCCGGCATCCGGCCCTGCGTCTGGTTGCGCGCATCGCGGCGCGGCATCGCGCCGACCGTGACCAGCGCAATGTTCTCGGGGTCGGCCAGCGTCACGTTCTGCGCCGGCGCGATGGCTAGCGGCGTCGCCTGCAGCGCCTCGGCCACGCTGCCGGCCCGCATCATGGCAAGCGAGAAGCCGAGCGAGGTGTCCTCGCGCGAGAGCGCCGTCCAGCCGAGCGACATGACATGACCGGGCGGCGTGACCGAGGCGATGTCGTATTGCGAGCCCGGAATGACCGGACCGTTCTGCGTCCATCTCAGTTGCAGGGTGATCGGGTCGGCGTCCCTGACCTGCAGGATCGACGGACGGGTGGTGAATTTTTCCCAGCCGCGCTCGGTCCGGTACTGGGACGGGTCCCCGGGATTCACCTCTTCCAGGAACAGGTCCTGGTCGTCGAGATAGGCCGTCGTCATCCCCCAGGCGAGCCGCTCGCTGCGGCCGAGGAGGACGGCGGGAATGCCCGGAATGGTGCCGCCGATGACGCCCCCGGAGGACAGTTCCAGCCGGGCGAGGTACCAGACCGAGGGTGCGGTGAAGCCGAGGTGCGGGTCGTTCGCCAGGAGCGAGGCGCCGGTTGCGGTTCGCGACGGACCGGCCGCCCACGCGTTCGACGCGCCGCCGAGGGGCAGGGGCGCGACTGGCGAGAGAGGATCGCGGCTCAAGTCGAGCGCCGCGAAGGACCGTGCCACGCCGGGCGCGATCTCGGCATAGCGCGGCAGCTCGGCGATGCCGGGGCCGGGGACGTCGGGCAGCACGTCCCTCAGCCGCTCGTCCGGCAGCACCAGCGAAAGCCGTGCGCGCAGCACCTCGGATTGGACGTGGCTGGAGAGTTGCAGCGCCATGAGCTTGCCGATGGCGATCGAATCCGCCGGCTGCCAGGCGGCGATCGGCGCCGAGAACAGGAAGAACTCGGGCGCGCCCCGGCCCAGCGCTTCCTCGTTGATTGTGGCGATCCAGGCGTTGACGCCGCGGGCATAGGCCTCGAGCGCCATGCGGGTGTAGTCATCCTGCGAGGTGACCGAGGCCTCGGCGGCGCCGTAAAGGTCGAACCGGCGCAGAAGCTCGTCGATCTCGACCGTGCGCGGGCCGAAGACTTCCGAGAGCCGCCCCTGAACCGTGCGGCGCAGCATCATCATCTGCCACAGGCGATCCTGCGCGTGCGCGAAGCCAAGCCCGAAATAGACGTCGGCGTCCGAGGCACCGAAGATATGCGGCACGTCGGCATTGTCGCGCACGATCTCCAGCGGCGCCGAGAGGCCCGCCACCTCGTGCGTCGCCGAATAGTCCGGCAGCGAGCGCGAGAAGAAGTAATAGGCACCGACCAGCGCCAGCACGACCAGCACCAGAAGGGCGGTCAGGATGCGGATCAGCCAGCGGAAAACGGTGAGCATCGGGCCTGCGCAAGGTTGACGGCGGGGTCAGGTGCGGTAGTTACTCCCGAACGGCAGGACATGCAAAGCGGGAGGATCTGATGGCGAAAGTGGCGTTTCTGGGCCTGGGCGTGATGGGCTTCCCGATGGCCGGGCACCTCAAGGCGAAGGGCCATGAGGTCACGGTCTACAACCGCACGCTGGCCAAGGCCGAGGCCTGGGTCGAAAAGCACGGCGGCAAGCTGGGCAAGACGCCGGCCGAGGCGGCCGAGGGCGCCGAGTTCGTCATGGCCTGCGTCGGCAACGACGACGATCTGCGCGCCGTCTGCATGGGCGAACAGGGGGCCTTCGCCGCGATGCACCGCAGCGCGACCTTCGTCGACCACACGACCGTTTCCGCCTCGATCACCCGCATCCTCGCCGCCGAGGCCGAACGGAAGGGTGTTGGCTACGTCGACGCGCCGGTATCCGGCGGGCAGGCGGGGGCCGAGAATGGCCAGCTGTCGATCATGTGCGGCGGCGACGAGGCGGTCTTCGCCCGCGCCGAGCCGGTGATGGCGGCCTATGCCAAGGTCTGCCGCCGCCTCGGGCCGACCGGTGCCGGCCAGATCGCCAAGATGATGAACCAGATCTGCATCGCGGGCCTCGTCCAGGGCCTGAGCGAAGCGCTCCGCTTCGGCGAAAAGGCAGGGATGGACGGCAAGGCGGTGGTCGAGGTGATCAGCCAGGGCGCCGCAGGTTCGTGGCAGATGGCGAACCGGCACGAGACGATGCTGGACGGCAAGTTCGATTACGGTTTCGCGGTCGACTGGATGCGCAAGGACCTCGGCATCTGCCTCAAGACCGCCGACGAGATCGGCGCGCCGCTTCCGGTGACGGCCCTGGTCGACCAGTTCTACAAGGACGTCCAGCAGATGGGCGGCGGGAGGTGGGACACGTCGAGCCTGATCGCGCGTCTGCGGAAGCTCGACGGCTGATCACTGTACGGGTACGGCCCGATACATGTCCACATAGGCCTGCGGGCGGTCCTTGCTGAACTCGAAGAACAGCGTCAGCCGGTCTTCGCTGCATTCGTAGCCGTGTGTGCGGTCCGGACGCGATCGCGGCGGCGCATCCATGGTGCGGGTCATGCCGTTCACATAGACGGTCACCGTCATCCGCGGCGTGTTGTCCTTGTGGCAGAAGTTGATGATCCCCTCGTCCTTGACCGACCAGCAGCCATAGGCTTCGGTTGCGACCCCGCGTCCAGATCCCGACATCCCAGCCACCGTCTGCGCGAATTGGAAGGCGTAGGGCGGATTCCGGAACTGCCCCCCCTCGTAGATGGTCAGGACGAACGGCGACTCGAGCGTGATGTCGAAGGGAATTCCGTTCGCCTTGAGCCAGTCTGCGAACCCGTTCGACTCGGCAACCCAATTCCCGATCAGGCAGGGATCGCTCTCGGCGGTTCCGGCGCACCCGGCATCGCAGATGGACTGGTCCAGCGGCAGCCGGGTTCGATCGGTGAGGTAACCGTCGGCGTCCTGGGCCAGGGACGGCGAGGACAGCAGGAGGACGGCGGCGGTGCACAGCTTGGCTTTCATGGCATGCTCCCCGCATTGGAGGCGGGGAGCATAGCACATTTCAGGTGACTTGGGGGCTCAGGCCGCCGAATGCGCGACCTTGAGGTAGCGCCGCTCGTGGTAGACGAGGCGGCTTCGCGCCGCGACCTCGTCAAGCCAGGCATGCGGCACCCGCGGATGCGAGGCCGAAAGCGCATGCCAGGCCAGGTCGCAGGCGGTGCCGAGCGCGCTTGCCCGGCCGTCGTCGAGCCAGCGGTCGGCCTGGCGCAGGAGCGGCCCGGCCGAGAGGTTGCCGATATGGAGTGCCTCGTCGACATCGTAGGTCATCGGCACGATCGCCCCGTCGGCC
>JBNLCA010000405.1:0-7700 GCA_050303575.1 Paracoccaceae bacterium | reverse complement strand
ACGGCCATCGCCAGGTAGTCGACCGCCATGACGGCAAGCGAGATCAGCAGTACCGGCCGCCGCCCGTAGCGGTCCGAGAGGTTGCCGAGAACGGGCCCGAAGAGGAACTGCATCGCGCCGAAGCTGGCGGCCAGAACGCCGCCCCAGACCGCCGCATGCGAAAGGTCGGTGCCCAGTACCTCTTTCAGAAGGTCGGGCATCACCGGAAAGATGATGCCGACGCCGACCGAGTCGATGAAGACGGTCATAAGGACAAAGGCGAGGGCGAGGCGGTTCGGCATGGTGCTCCGGCGCGGCCGGAGGGCCGGTGGGTCAGGCCTAGCCGCTCGGGCGGCCGGGATCAAACCTCTTTCGCGGCGGCGGCAAAGCGGCGCGCAAGGGCCGGGGCCTCGCCCAGAAGCGCCTCGGGCGAAAGGCGCGCGTCCCAGTTGGTGCCGGGATGGCGCGCGGTGGCCAGCGCCGGGAGCGGCGTGCCGGATTTCGCGGCCTCGGCGACCAGCGCCTTGACGGCGGCCTCGGCCTCTGGGCGGGGCATCGCCTCGGACAGGGCGAAGGTCAGCGCTTCGGCGGCCCAGAGCCTGCCGCCCTCGTCCAATGGCGCGCGCAGGCCAGCGGGGTCCGGGGCAATCGCCGACGCCACCTCCTGCGCCATCGTGAGCGCGCGGCTGGCGGTCAGGATCAGCTGCGGCAGCGTCAGCCATTCCGACACCCAGGCGGCCGCATCGCGTGCCTCTCGGTGGACCCCTGCGCCCTGGAGCGTCACGTTCAGCCCGACCGCGTGGCGGGCAAGCGCCGACAGGACCGACGGCCCCACGGGGTTCTGCTTCTGCGGCATGGTCGACGAGCCGCCGGCACCCGCCAGCCGCACCTCGCCCCGCATCACCATCAGGATCAGGTCCTCGCCCATCTTGCCGAGTGCGACGGTGACGGCGGTGAGCCAGCCGGCAAGCTCGGCAACCCGGTCGCGCTGGGAATGCCAGCTTTCCCCGGGATCGCTCAGGCCCAGACCTTCGGCCATCAGTGCCCGCACCTCAGGCCCCCTTTCACCCATCGCCGCGAGCGTCCCGGCGGCTCCTGACAGGCTGGCCACCAGAAGCCGCGGCGAGAGTTCGGTCAGCCGGGCGCGGTGCCGGATCAGCGGCCCGCCCCAGCCCGCGACGCAGGCGCCGAAGGTCGAGGGCACGGCCGGCTGGCCATAGGTCCGCGCCATCATCGGAAGATCGGCATGCGCCTCTGCCAGCGCGCCCAGCGCCCCGGTCAGCACCCGCAGCCGATCGCCCAGGATACGCACCACCTGCTTCAGCCTGAGCGTCAGCGCGCTGTCCATGATGTCCTGGCTGGTGGCACCGAAATGCAGCCATGCCGCATGGTCCGGTGCCGCCATCGCCTTGCGCGCCTCGGCCACCAGGCCGGGCACAGGCACGGCGTTCTTCGCCGTCGCGGCGGCCAGCGCGGCGGGGTCGATGACGATCTCCTCGCAGGCGCGTTTCAGGAATGCCGCCGCCGTCTCGGGGATCAGGCCGATCTTGCCCTGCGCCTCGGCGAGCGCGCCCTCGACCAGCAGCATCGCCCGCACCTCGGCGCTGTCGGTGAATAGCCGCGCGATCTCGCCGTCACCGAAGAGGCCGCCGTAAAGCGCCGAGTCGAGCGGCGAGGCGGGCATCAGGCCGCCCGAAGGCCGAGGATCGCGCGTGCCTCCTGCCAGGTCGCCACAGGGCGCTCGTACTTTGCGCAGAGCTCGGCGGTACGCTTCACCAGGGCCGCATTCGACGGTGCCAGAGTGTCCTTGTCGAGGCGCACGTTGTCCTCAAGACCGGTGCGCGTATGCCCGCCGGCAGCGATGCACCATTCGTTCAGCACGATCTGGTTCGGCCCGATGCCGGCGCCGCACCATTTGGCTTCGGGCGCAAGCCGCTTCAGCGTCTCGATGTAGAAATCGAAGATCGGCTTGTCGGCCGGCATCGCGTTCTTCACGCCCATCACGAACTGGACGTAGAGCGGCCCCTTCAACCGGCCATCCTTCTGCATCCTGACCGACTGGACGATGTGGGAAAGATCGAAGCACTCAAGCTCGGGCTTGATGTCGTATTTCAGCATCTCCGACGCCAGCCAGTCGACCAGATCCGGCGGGTTCTCGTAGACCCGCGTCGGGAAGTTGTTCGACCCGACCGTCAGCGAGGCCATGTCGGGCCTAAGCGGCAGCATCCCGCCGCGCGCCTGACCGGCGCCCGAGCGGCCGCCGGTCGACAGCTGGATGATCATGCCCGGGCAATGCTGCTTCAGCCCCTCGACCAGCCGCGCGAACCGCTCGGGGTCCGAGGTCGGCGTGCCGTTCTCCTCGCGCACGTGGCAGTGGGCGATTGAGGCCCCGGCCTCGAACGCCGCGTGCGTCGACTCGACCTGTTCGGAGATGGTGATCGGCACCGCGGGGTTGTCGGATTTTTGCGGAACGGATCCGGTGATGGCGACGCAGATGATGCAGGGATCGGACATCAGCTCTTCGAGATCTGGTGGAGAAGGTCGGCCAGCGCTTCGGGCTGCGACAGGAAGGGCGAATGCGAGGTGCGCATGTTGTAGACCCGGTTCCGCGGGAAATGCGCGCTCATCATCATCTGGTAGACCGGCGGGATCGCCTGGTCCTCGTCGCAGATGATGTAGTGGGAATCGACACGCCGCGCCTTGTCCACCGTCACCGGCGTCGCCTGCGGTCGGATCGGCTCGGGGCAAAGCTGCGCCACCGCCTCGCCGACCGTCTCGGCGCCACAGTCGTTGTAGAGCTTGTCGCGCACCTTGGCCGGATCGAAGGAGAAGGACTGGCCATCCTCGGCGGTGATGATCGCATCGAGCAGGGGCTGGCTCGGCCCGTCCTTGCGCATCTCGACGAGCGAGGCACCCGAGATCGGCACGTAGGCGCACAGATAGACCAGCTTCGAGAAACGTTCGGGCGCGATCTCGGCGGCGAGCGTGATCGGAAACCCGGCCGAGGAATGGCCGACAAGGATCGTATCGGCTTCGGCCGCGGCAAGGATCGTCCGCGCGTAGCGGTCGAGCGTAACGTCGGCGATGGCGGTCTTGTCGTCGCCATGCGCCGGCAGGTCGATCGCGTGCACTTCATGGCGCCAGCCACGAAGCGATAGCGCGACGTCGTGCCAGCACCATGCCCCGTGGCAGGATCCGTGGATGAGCAGAAATTTCGCCATCAGAGGTCGAAGAAAACCGTTTCGTTGTCTCCCTGAAGCTTTACGTCGAAACGGTACGTCCCTGCACCAGTCTTTTTTGCGATCAGCGTACTAATCCGCTCCTTGTGCTCGATCCGCTTCAGGACCGGGCATTCGGCATTCGCCTTCTTCTCGTCCTCGAAGTAGATACGGGTCTGCAGGCCGATATTGATCCCGCGCGCGACGATCCAGAGCGCGATGTGCGGGGCCATCAGGGTGCCGCCCGGTCCCGGCACGCGGCCCGGCTTGATCGTCTCGAGCGTCCAGTCGCCGCTGTCGAAATCGGCGATGAAGCGCGACCAGCCGATGACCTTGGGATCGGCCTTGCCGCGCGTCTCGTTCGGCGCGTTGAACAGGCCCTTGGCGTCGGCCTGCCACGATTCCAGAAGCGCGTCGCGCAGGATCATGCCCGAGCCGTCCATGACGTGGCCGACGATCTTGATCTTGTCGCCCTTGGCGCCTTTCTGGATCGGCGAGCGGCCGAGGTCGGCGGGATAGATGCCCTTGTTGCCGAGCGCGTTCGGCGTGAGGCCGATATGGACATAGGGCCCGGCCGTCTGCGACGGGGTTTCCTTCAGGACCTTCAGGTCTTGCACCATCTCACCTGCCCTCCAGCTGGTTTTCGAACATCGTCTGGCGGCGGCCGCGCAGCACGATGTCGAACTTGTAGGCAAGCGCGTCGAGCGGGATGCCGGCGTCCATGTCCAAAGGCGCGATCAGCGTCTCGATTGCCGCCTTGTCCGGAATGACGTTCACGATCGGACAGCGCCAGATCAGCGGATCGCCCTCGAAATACATCTGGCTGATCAGTCGCTGGCCGAAGCCCGAGCCGAAGACCGAGAAGTGGATATGCATCGGCCGCCAGTCGTTCACCCCGTTCGGCCAGGGATAGGCGCCAGGGCGGATCGTCAGGAACTCGTAGCGGCCCTGATCATCGCTGATGGTCCGTCCGCAGCCGCCGAAGTTCGGGTCGAGCGGCGCAAGGTAGCTGTCGTTCTTGTGCCGGTAGCGGCCGCCGGCATTGGCCTGCCAGATCTCGATCAGCACGTTCGGCACCGGCCGGCCGCGATCGTCCAGCACCCGCCCGTACATGATGATCCGCTCGCCCACCGCGGGCTTGCCGGTGAAGTTCAGGATCAGGTTGTTGTCCATTTCGCCCAGCATGTCGCGGCCGAAGGCGGGGCCGGTCTCCTCGCTGAGGGTGGAACGCATCGCGACCAGCGGGCGCGAGGGCGCGCGGGTCATCGAGGTCTTGTAGCCCGGCGTATAGGCCGGCGGGTGCCAGAACCGGTCGCGCCCGACAAGCGGGCCCCGGTTCGGTGACGTGTCACTCATGAGCCGTTCTCCATTTCGGCAAAGACGTCCTTCGCGATCTTGATCGCGTGGTTGGCGCGGGGAACCCCCGCGTAGATGGCGACGTGGAGGAGGACCTCCATCACGTCGTCCCGGCTCGCGCCCGTGTTTGCGGTGGCCCGCAGATGCAGTTTGAACTCCTCGAAATTGCCAAGGCCCGCCAGGAGCGCCAGCGTCAGCATCGAGCGTTCGCGTTTGGAGATCGACTCGCGGGACCAGACATGGCCCCAGGCGGCGTCGGTGATCAGTTCGATGAAAGGCTTGTCCCAGCCCGCCTCGCCCAGCGAGCGGTTGACATGCGCGTCGCCCAGCACCTTGCGTCGGGTGGCCTCGCCGGCCTTGGTCACGTCAGACATGGCCGATCTCCTTCAGGAACTCGACAAGGACTTCCGCAAATTCGCCCGGCTTCTCGACGCAGGGCAGGTGCCCGGCGCCGCGGATCAGGTGAAAGCGCGATCCCCTGATCAGCTCGGCCGTCTCGCGCACCAGGTCCGGCGGAGTCGATCCGTCCTCGCTCCCCGCAATCGCCAGCGTCGGAAGCGTCAGGCCCGAGGTCGGCGTCATCAGGTCCGTGCCCGAGATCGCCGCCGAACAGCCGACATAGCCCTCGGCCGGCGTCCGGGTGAGCATGTTGCGCCAGAGCGTCAGTTCCGGCGTGGCGCGGAACGTCTTCGAGAACCAGCGCTCCATCACCGCGTCGGCCAGGCTCTCGATCCCGCCGTTGCGGACGCCGTCGATCCGGCTCTGCCACATCTCGCGCGTGCCGATCTTGGCGCCGGTGTTCGAGATGACCATCGCCCGGACGAGGTCCATGCGCTTGACGGCCAGTCCCTGCGCGATCATCCCGCCGATCGACAGGCCGACGAAGACGCAGTCCTTCACGCCCAGATGATCGAGAAGGGCCTCGGCATCCTTCACCAGCGCGCCCATCGCATAGGGCGCCGGCGGGCAGGACGAAAGCCCGTGCCCGCGCTTGTCATAGCGGATGACGCGCAGGCCGGCAGGCAGCCGCTTGACCACCGCGTCCCACAGCCGGAAATCGGTGCCGAGCGAATTGGCGAACACAAGGGGGCGGCCCTCGCCCTCGTCGCAATAGTGCAGCTGAACGTCCCCTAGGTCGGCGATCTGCATCAGAGCGGTGCTCCCACATATTGCTCGGCCATCTCGGCCTGTGCGCGCGCCGATGTCTCCAGAACGCCAAGCTCGGCCTCCTGGACATGGTGGTCGAACTCGCCCTGATCGGGGAAGCGGTGCAGGATGCCCGTCATCCAGACCGAGAAGCGCATCGCCTTCCACACCCGCGCCAGCGCGCGCGGCGAATAACGGTCGAGCGCCAGCTGGTCGCCGCCGTAATGCTGGGTCAGCGCCTCGTGCAGGTAATGCACATCCGAGACGGCAAGGTTCAGGCCCTTCGCCCCGGTCGGCGGCACGATATGCGCTGCATCGCCCACCAGGAACATCTTGCCAAAGCGCATCGGCTCGCTCACCGATGCGCGCAGCGGGATGATGTTCTTCTCCATGCTGGCGCCGGTCTTCAGAGTCTCCGCCGCCTCGTGCGGCAGGCGCGCACGCAACTCGTCCCAGAAGGCGGCGTCGGTCCATTTCTCGATCGGGTCGTTTGCCGGGACCTGAATGTAATACCGCGAGAGGTTGTCGTTGCGCATCGAGGCGAGCGCGAAGCCCTTGCGGTGGTGGGCATAGATCAGCTCGTCCGAGACCGGCGGCGTCTTCGACAGCACACCCAGCCAACCGAACGGGTAGGTCTTCTCGTAGGTCCGCATCTTGGCGTTGGGCGCGGTTGCGCGGCTGACCCCGTGCGAGCCGTCGCAGCCGGCGACAAAATCGCAGTCGATCCGGTGCTCGGTCCCGTCCTTGACATAGGTGACATGCGGCTTGTCGCCGTCGATGTCTCGGATCGAGACGCCCTGCGCCGCATCGATGACGGTGCCGCCTTCGGCCTCGTAGGCGGCGTAGAGATCGCGCGTCACCTCGGTCTGGCTATAGACCATGACGCGCCGGTCCACGAGCGACTTGAAATCGATGCGGAAGCTCCGGTTCTGCACCGAAAGCGCGACGCCCTCGTGCGGGAACCCCTCGTCGTGCATACGCTGCGCGGCTTTTGCGCGCTCAAGGACCTCGACCGTACCCCATTCCAGAACTCCGGCCCGGATGCGGCTCAGGACGTGGTCGCGGCTCTGTCGTTCAAGAATTACGGTGTCTATGCCCGAAAGCCGCAGTAGCTGGCCGAGCAAAAGCCCGGACGGTCCGCCGCCGATGATGCAGACCTGTGTATACATTGCTCCTCCCTCCGCCGTTTTTGGCGAAGCGCGGCCCCCGCGTCAACCGAAGCGTTGCAGCACCTCGCGGAAAAGCTCCGAATCGACGTTACCACCTGAGGCGACGGCGATCACGTTTTCGCCCTCGATGGCGTCCGGGCGGAAAAGCGCGGCGGCAAGCGAGACCGCCCCGCCGGGCTCAAGCACGATCTTCAGCCGCAGGAACGCCAGCGCCATTGCCCGCATCGCCTCGTCGTCGCTGACGGCAAGTCCCGGACCGCCGAGGCGCCGGACGATCGGGAAGGTGAGCTCGCCCGGGGACGGTGTCAGGATCGCGTCGCACTGCGAGCCCGAAGAGCGGTCGTTCTTCTCGCGCCCGCCCGATACGAGCGATCGGGCGAAGTCGTCGAACCCTTCGGGCTCGGCCGGTCGCACCCGGAAACCCGGCGCCTTCGCCTCGAGCGCCAGCGCCACTCCGGCCGTCAGCCCGCCGCCGCCGCAGCAGACCAGTACGTCGCAGGTCGGAATGCCTTCCTCGGCCGCCTGCTCGGCGATCTCGAGGCCGGCGGTGCCCTGGCCGGCAATCACCTCGGGCTCGTCATATGGCTTGATCAGCGTCAGCCCGCGCTCGGCTGAAAGCGCTGCCCCGATCTCCTCGCGGCTCTCGCCGCCGATCCGGTCGTAGAGCACCACCTCGGCCCCCAGCGCGCGGGTATTGTCGATCTTCAGTCTTGGCGCATCGGCCGGCATGATGATGACCGACGGCACCCCGTGCAGCTTCGCCGCGTAGGCCACGCCCTGCGCGTGGTTGCCGGAGGAGAAAGCGATCACTCCACGCGCCCGCACCTCAGGC
>JBNLCA010000404.1:0-17632 GCA_050303575.1 Paracoccaceae bacterium | reverse complement strand
AGCTGACGCGAATAGTTGAAGATGCCGGCGGCGGTGGCGCCGTCGATCGCCTCGCGGGTGACCACCGCATCGTCGCGGACGGCTGCCAGGAACGTCTCGGTCGCGTCGAAGAGCTGCGCAGTGCGGCGGACGAGGCTGTCGAAGTCGTGGCGCGGGATCGGGGTCACGCACTCGACCTTGGTGTAGCTCTCCTCGAGCTTCTGCCACTTCTCGTCGAGATCGGCCCAGAGATCGCTCAGGGGTCCGGCTTCAAGCGGCGCGAGGCCCGCATCGGCGCTGCCGTCCTTGATCGCCGTATGAGCGGCACGGAACGCGTCGCGCGCCTCGGCCAGCGAGGCAAGGTTCGCCGCGCTGTCGATGCCAAGCTCGGCAAAGCAGATGTCGCGCGCCATGCGCTGGACCAGGAACTGCTGGTTGCCGATGGCGGCGATGCGCGAAGCGGCGGCAGCCTTGTCGCCCGCCTGCGCGAAGGCAGGCACGGCGGCAATGGCGAGCGTGGCGGAAAGGACGGTCGAGAGGAGAAGTCTGGACATCGTAAGTTCCCTTGTCGTGCCGGCGGACCCTCTTGTCCCACCGGCCATGCGGTTCGGCACCGTCCTTGCGGACGCGCACCCTGACAAAGCCTCCCCCACTGCGGGCCCCCTACCCGCCGCTTCGTCGTTCGCCCACGAGGCTCTGCCACGTGGACATGATCTGCACAAGGCTGGCCGAGCCGAAACTGGCCAGAAGCGTCTTGTCGTCGGTGCCAGTATAGGCGACCGCCGGATCGTCTGGTTCCCATCCGGAATGAATGATCAGTTTCTGGCCCGGAATGGCCTCGTCCAGGAAATTGTGACGCGCGGCGAGATCGGTCGCCACCGTCTTGATGTGATCGCCGAGGATTCGCGACGGCTCTTCCATCCGCACCATGACGCGGCCGCGCTGGGTGCGAATGGCCGAGCCGTAGAGGTCCGGGCCGAGCCGGTCGCTCAGACGCTCGATGAAGTCCTTGTCCTCGTCATCGCCCTCGGGCGCCGGGCGCAGCATCGCCTCGAGAAGGTCGTAGGCGAAATAGCCCCTGCCCTTGGGCTTGACCGCCTCGGGCGGCGGCGCCGAGGCGACCGACATGGACGTCTGGCCCTGCCCGAAGGCAATGAGCGCGTTGAGGATGCCGTTGGGCGAATCCTCGACCTGGCCGCTGTCGGACAGGCGGACGGAATAGACCCGACGGTCGCCCGCCAGCGCGACGACGCGCTTGCCGGCCGGCGAGACGAAGGTCAGGAGCCTGAGGAGGATCGTCTGGTCGACCTCGGTCAGCACCGCGGCGGCGAGCCCGCCCTCGGCGCCCGCATGCAGCGTCCGCATCGGTACCGGCGTCGGCTTCAGCGCGACGACGGCAGCGTTGAGCGCCGCCAGGATATCGGCGGTCATCGTCATCGCGTCACCGGGTGCGGGCGGGGCGTCATTCAGATGATCCCCGCAAGCGACAGAGTGGCAAGGCAGCCGCGCGCCCTGGGCAGGAACTCGCGCGGATCGGCGTCGGGCCTGAGGATCAGGCAGATCGCCTCGTTGGGATAGTTCTCCATCCGCTCGAAGACGTGGATCGCCGTCTCGCTCATCACGATCGTCTCGCGGAAGGCGGGGATTTCCTCGGGTCCCGGCGCCAGCACGTTGCCAAGCTCGCGCACCGAGGCCGAGCCCAATGCCTGCACGGCGGCGACGGCGAGAAGGTTGCGCGCCTCCTCGTCCATCGGCGGGTCGCTGACGACGTCGAGCGTGAACCCCGACTCGAGGTCGATATAGCTCGCGCCGATACAGCCGGGCACGTTCCGGACGCAGGCTTCGAGCTGGGGGCGGAGCGGCATCTCAGGTTCCCATCTCAGGCCGCCACCGACCACGAGATATCGCGGGCGAGTTGCAGAAGGATCGAGGCGGAATCGCGCGCGTCGTTGGCGCTCGGATCCTCGGACACGGCGGCGAGCCGGCGGCTCGCCTCGGCGATCTGAACCGAGAGCCAGGCCGCCGACGGATCGACCAGCCCCTCGTGCGCAGCGTATTCCTGAAGCTCGGCCAGCGTCGTCGCGCAGAGCGCGAAGAAGGCGCCGACCTGCTGCGGGAACTGGTCCTCGGCCATGCCGATCAACTCGTCGAGACGGGCATGCAGGGCCTTGCGCAGATCGGTCCCGGTGAGCGCCCGTTCGGGCTGGGCCACAGGCAGCGGCGCGGGCGCGGCAAGCGTGACGCCCTGGCCCTTGAGAAGCTCGCGCGCCGCGGTGGCGCCGATCAGCCGGACCGCACCGGCAAGCTTGATCAGCCCCGCGATCAGCGACCGCCCGCCGGACGAGCGCCAGACCTCGGCATTCTTGATGACCCCGCCCGGCGCCGACTTGATCGCCTCGAGCGTGGCGATCGGCAGGACGGCGGCGAACTGCCCCTCGGCCTCGGCCTCCATCCGCTCGTAGGCGGCCTGCGCCTTGTCGTGCGACATCCGGTCCATGCCGGTGACGATGAGAAGGCTCGCGCCCCTCAGCTGCGGCGAGGCGAGCGACCAGAGTTCGGTATCGGCCTTGGTCCAGGCCTCGCCGGCCTTCTTGCACCAAAGGACCAGATCGGCGCGCTTGAGGAGCCACGCGAGGCGCTTCTTCTGTTCCACCGGGTCGGTCGCCGCCGGCATGTCGAAGAACGAGATCTGTTCGAGGATCGGTAGAGGAAAACAGAATTCGACATAGTCCGACCGTTCGCTCAGCGCAGCGTTCAGCGCGTCGATCGGATAGGGCTTGCGCCGGCCGCTCCACCAGCCGGCGACGATGGCGGGCGCCTTGCCGTGGACGGCGACGACCGAGGGGGCGTTGGCACCCGAGACACCGTCAGGGATGAGGTCGCGACCCACAAGAAGCCGGGTCAGCGAGGACTTGCCCGACCCGGAATCGCCGACCAGCGCCACCCGGACCGGCCCCTCGAGCCGCGCCAGGAGCCGCTCAGCCGCGGCGCGCACCTTGGGGTCGGCGGCGTCGGGCGCGCTGAGGAACGACCACAGGGCCTCGCGCTCGATGTCGGTCTTGGGAAAGGGTGCCATACGCCTGTCAGACTACCTCGAACTCGCCGGCGCCATGATAACGCCCTGCAAAGAAAACGAAACCCGGATCACCAGACCGGGCTCCGCCTTCATCCGAACCAGCGCGTGCGCTGGCTCCTGCCTCAGTCGTAAGGTCGCGCGTTGGCGTTTATCTCGACGGCTTTCTGCACGAGGTCAAGGCCGACTTCCGGGGCATACCTTTCGAACACCGGCCGGAAGGCGTCACGGAATTCCTGAAGCTCCTCGGGCGTCAGCTGCAAGATGATCCCGCCATCGTCGATGATGTTCTGCCGGCTGATCTGGTTCAGCTCGAACGCGAAGCGGTTCCGCTCGTGGGTGACCAGGCGCATCGTGTCGATCACGGTCTGCCGGTCCTCGGGCGAAAGGCTGTCGAGGAAGCCGGTGGTGGTCAGCGTCAGGTAGCCCAGGTAGGTATGGTTGGTCTCGGTGACCGAGTTCTGCACGGTGTAGAAGCGGCGGGTCTCGATGTTCGACCAGGTGTTCTCCTGGCCCTGCACCTGGCCCGACGACAGCGCGTCGAAGACCTGGCTGAAGGGCAGTTCGATCGCCTCGGCGCCCATCGCCTGGAAGATCGCCGCGGTCAGGGCCGAGCCGTTCGAGACACGGAACTTGAGGCCGGCCGCGTCGGACGGGCGGCGCAGCGGCACGGTGGCCGACATCTGCCGCATCCCGTTCGACCAGAAGCCGAAGGCATAGAAGCCGTCGTCCTCGAAGTCATTGGTGATGCCGGCGGCGGCGTCCGAGTCGAGGAACTCCTGGGCATGCAGCGGGCCGTCGAACAGGAACGGCAGGCTGAAGAGGTTCATCGTGTTGGTGAACCGGTCGAGCTTGTCGAGCGACGGCGCGGCAAAGGTGATCTCGCCGGCCAGCATCGCGTCATAGAGAGTGTCGTTGTCGTCGTAGAGCTCGGCGTTGCCGTAGACGACGACGCAGTAGCGGCCGTTGAACTTGCGGTTCAGCTCGCCCGCGAAGGCCAGCGCCGCCTCGCCCTTGGGATGGCCCTGGACGGCGGTGACCAGCGAGAACTTGAGTTCCTGCTCGCCGGGATCGCAGTCCGACCGGTCCTGCGCTGCGGCCGGGTGGAAGGCCAGGGCGGAGGCAACAACAACACCGCTTAGAAACGAACGCATGGGAGGGATCCCCTTGATTTTCAACCCGGTCGTACCGAAGAACTGGCGGGCGCTGAACTTGCAGACAGACATGTGCCGCGCCCTCCTCAGCCCGCTTCCGCGATGTCGCGGACCCAGACTTCGACCCGACGGTTGGTCAGACGACCGACGTCGGATTCGTTGCAACCGAGCGGCGAGATCTCGCCAAAACCGACGGCCAGCATCCGCACGTTCGAGGCCAGGCTGGGGTCCCTGGCAAGCACGGTCTGAAGGACCTGTTCGGCGCGCTGCTGCGAAAGCTGGCGGTTCAGATCGTCGTCGCCGATCGAGTCGGTGAAGCCGACGAAGATGACCTCCTTGTTCGCGAAGCGGTCGGTCGCCAGCACTGTGGCCAGACGCTCGATGTCGGCCTGTGCGCGGGCGTTCAGGTCCGGCGTGCCGGTCTCGAAGCGGAAGGTGGTCGACAGTCGGTCGGCCGCCGCGAAGAGCACGATCATGTCGAGGACCGAGGACATGTCGGCCTGGTCGCGGTTCTCCAGGATGGCCGAGGCGATCCTGAGACCCTGTGTGTTGACCGATTCCACGGTGACCGCCTGGTTGACGAAGCCCCAGTCGCCGACATGCGTCTGCGCCTCGTCTGTCAGGATGTAGTCGCGGAACTGGATCGCCTTGGCGGCCAGGGGCGCGTTCGTCTGGTACATGTAGAGGAGCCGCGTCAGCGGGTATTCCTCGGTCTTGATCGAGAACTCGGTCGGCGCGCTCTGCAATCCGCACTCGCCGCGGATCGCCATCGCCTGCGCCCCGCCGATGCCCGCGAAGCTGACGAAGCCGATGCCGTCCGGATCGCTGAGAACCGCCTCGGAGATGGCGTTGTCGGCGGTGAAGGTCGTGGTGTCGCCGCTGATCGTTCCGCCCGACGGGCGCATCACCAGCGTGTCGAACGCCTCGGTCGACGAGGCGCCTTCCTCGCGGCCATAAAGCGTGATGTCGGCGTCGCGGCCGCCCAGATCGGCCCAGTTGGTGATCTCGCCGGAGAAGATACGCGCCGCCTCGGCGGTCGAGATCGAGCGGACCGGGTTGTCCGGGTTGTTGACGAAGACCAGACCGTCGAGCGCCAGGATCGTCTCCTGGTCTGTCGAGCGGAGCTCGCCCAGGCCGAACTCCTGGAAGGCGCGTGCCTCGCGGACGCGGACCGGCCGGGTCGACAGCGCCAGCTGCGCCTCGCCCTTGAAGAGCGCGTCGAGACCGTCCGACGTGGTGGTCGGCACGATCGTGACCTGCGAGCCTTCGGGGAAGTCGCCGCCCGTCACGTCCATCACCATCCGGGCGTTGTCAGCCTGTGTCGTCGTGGTGATGGCATCTTCGTCGGCCGCATAGTCGCGCAGGAGCGCCGGGAAGAGGCGAAGGGCCAGCGTCCGGTCACCGGCGATCGTGAAGGCCGGCGAGTCGGCGAATTGCTTCGGACAGCCTTCGCCCTCGCAGATCACCAGGCTCGCGTCCACGGTGATGTCACCGATCGAGGTCGTGAGGGTAAAGTTCGTACCATCATACTGGGTAATCTCGCCTTCGACCGAAAAGCTCTGGTCGAGGGTCTTGAGCGTAACCTTCTCGGCAAGTGCGCCACCGGCAGCCAAAGCAGAAACGGCGGTCGCGACGAGCAAGCCATGGGGAACCCGATTGGGCATGTCGTAGCTCCAGTGCTAATCACCACACCACCCTTGCTCAGGTGGCGCAACATTTGCCGGGCCAAAGCCCAGCCGATACCGTTCACCTTCGCGCTCCATTGTGGCCAAAAGCCTTCCAAAATCTGACCAATTAATGGTATTTACCCTGTACGGGAAACGGCCGAAAGGCCTGAAAACATTGAAAACAAGGCGTGGGCCGGATCATGCCATAATCGCGCGCGGATCGGCCGCGGAACGGCCGACAGCGCGCGGCGTCAGTCGAACTTGATGACGCTGACCGAGATGTTGTCCTGGCCCGAAACGGCGGCGCCGTCGACTGCCTCGATCAGGCCGACCGCGATCTCGGCGGCGGTCTTCTTCTTCAGCTTGCCGAGTTCCGACGCCAGCTTCTTGTCGTCGAGCGACAGCACACCGTCGCTGGCGACGAGCACGATGTCGCCCTTCTTCAGCTCGTAGGGCACCGCCTTGCACTCGAGCTTGGGGATGGACGAGCCGATGAGCACCGACATCAGCGAGGAGCGGTCGGGGTGGTTCTTTGCAATCTCGGGGTCCATCTGGCCGGTCTTGACCATCATGTCGATCTGCGGCGCCATCGAGTGATCCTCGTTCAGCCGCTCGATCTTGCCCGACCGGATCAGGAACAGCGGCGAGTCGCCGACCGAGACCCAGTAGAGCCGGTTCTCGAAGATGATCGGGGCGACGACGGTGGCGCCCATGCCGCGGTGATCGGGGTTCTCGATGACGTGCGCCGAGATGCAGTCGTTGGCGGCGCGCACAGCGTCGCGCAGGATCTGGGCGATGTCACGCTCGAACGCCTCGGCATCGCCGGTCCTGAGCTTGAGCTCGCTGAACATCTCGGTGACGACGATCTTCGAGGCGGTGTCGCCGGCGGCGTGACCGCCCATGCCGTCCGACAGGACCGCGAAGCCGAATGCGCTGCCGACGCTGAAATCAGCGGTCACGGCGTCCTGCTGGACCTCGCGCTGCCCGATATGCAGCGCGGTCGCGCAATCGTACACGTCGTTACTCCGGAGAAGCGGCGGGTGCCTTGGGCTTCTGCTCCTCGGACCACGAGAAGTCGTCGCCGCACAGGGCAGCAAGCATCAAGGTCGTCTCGCCGATGCGGACGAGGTCGCCGTGCTTGAGCGTCTCGGTTCCCAGGACGGGCCGGTTGTTGAGACGGACGATGTTCTGCTTGCCGCCATGACCGAGGTAGAACGAACGCGTCTCCTCGTCATAGGCGATCGAGGCATGGCCCTCGCGCGAGATCGCCATGTCGCCGAAGTCGAGCGAAATCGCCTGGTCCTCGCCGCGGCCGATCTGGCTGACGCCGGCGCTCAGCACGAAGGAATGGCCACGACCGGGGCCGTTGACGACGGCCAACCAGCCGACGGCGAACATTTCGGGCGCACGGCCGGGCGGAGCCATCGGGACGCTGAGCTCCTCGATTGAACCGTTGGAATGTTCGATGCCCATCAGCCGCGTGCGGACTCGGCCGGCACGGCGCGGCGTGACCGGGGCGACGGGGGCGTCGCCTTCGCGCGACGGGACGGGCGGCGCCTCGTCGAGATCCTCGCCCTCGAAATCGTCGTCCATGTCCCACATGGAGGCGGCGGGCAACTCGGCGAAGCTGTTGGCCTGGCTCACGGCCGCACCCTCGCCGCCTTCGCGGTGCAGCGGCTGCGAGATGGCGATACCCTCGCCCTCGGCCTTGTGGAACTTGCGCAGCCGGGCGAGCGCGGCAGTCACCGACTCGCCGGGAAGGACTTCGGGCTGCCCTGATTCGGCACCCGCAGACCCGCCTCCGGGTTGCGACGCGTCATCCACGTTGCCGGAGCGGTTGCTGAACGACCCGCGAAGAATGCTCATAGCCCCCCTCATTAACACCTAGCCCAGACGAGCATCGTACCAGACTAACGTAACTCACGCAGCACCCAATTTACGTTACGTCGCGTAGCCCGGCCCGACAAGTGTCTGCGGCCAAACGACAAGTCACGATCACTCGGTGGCGAGCGGCATCACCACCGAAGGAACCACCTCTCCGTCACGCAGGACCGAGAACTCTGCCCTGGGCTGCTGACGACGGGTCAGAAGCTCGACGAAGGCCTCGACGCTCTGCGAGTAGCGCACGCCCTGCGCAGTCACGTTCTCGGACACGATCTCGTCGCCGATCTTCAGCTGGCTGCCGGCGACCGTCGGAAGCTCCTCGACGCGGCTCTTCCAGCGGTTGTCCTCGAACGTGGCGCGGAACTTGGCGCCGTTGGCCAGCTCGACCACGCGCATCGCCGGGATGACGAGGTCGACATGCTCGAACTGCTCGCTGCCCGACGGCCGGATACGGACCGAAGCCTTCAGGAAGTCGTTGTCGCCCAGCGTGCTCGACTGTTCGATCAGCGTGCGGATATCATCCTCGCCGGTGACCCACTCGTCGTTCACCGCGAAGATGACGACGCCTTCCTGCATCCAGGCATTGTCGCCCAGGCGCAACGCACCCTGATCGACCGAGGTGATCATCGGGAACGACCGGCCGCTGGCCTCGACCATCTCGATCTGGAACGGCAGCTGGACTTCCCAGCCGGTCGACACGAACTGGTTGTCAAGAAGCTTGCCCGGCTCCTGCGGAACGACGGCGGCGGGCGCCGGCTCGGGAACCGGTTCGACGGCGACCGGCGTCTCGGGCAGCGCGGGCTGGATCGCCGTCACCACGGTATCGGCCGGCTCCTCGGGAGCGGTGCCGGCAACTTCGGGCTCGGGCGCAGGCTGGACCTCGACCGGCGCCGGCTCGGGCGTCGGTTCGGGCAGAGCCGCGATTTCGACCGTCGCGGTCGCCGTCGATTCCGATCCGGTGCCCGCGGCGGTCGTGTCGACCGCGCCGCTGACCTCGGGCGTCGGCAGGGCCGGCTCGGGCGTCGGCTCGACCGAGGCGACTTCCGGCGTGGCCGGGCCAGGTGCGGCGGGGCCAGGCGCTGCCGCGACTTCCGGCTCGGCCGGCTCGACCGCGGCTGCGGTCACTTCCGGCTCGGCCGGCGCAGCGGCGGTTTCCTCGGCCGGTGCGGGCTCTTCCACCGCCGGCGTCGGACCGGAGACCGAAGCCTCGGCCGGCGCGACCGTCGTCGGCTCGGGGGCCGGCGCCGGGGTTACCGCCGGAGATGTCGTGTTGGCCGGGCTCGTCGCCGAAGCGGCGATCTCGGTGGTCGGACCTTCGGTCTCTTCGGGCGTGCCCGAGCCGAGAATGAAGTAGCCGGCGGCAGCGGCGGCGACCACGGCACCGCCGATGATGTAGATCATCGCGCTGCCCGAGCCGGACCGTTCGGCCTTGGCGTGGGCGGCGGCAACCTTCAGCGAGGGCCGAAGATCGTCCTTGATGTTGCCGGGCTGGACGTCGAGTTCGGGCGCAACCGCGGGCGCGGGCGCTGCCGGCGCCTTGGCCGAGACAGGCTTCGGCGCGGCCGGTTTCGGCGGCGCGGCCTTCGGCGCGGAGGGCTTCGGCTCGTTCAGCGCGACGGGCTCGGCACCCTTCGCCTTCGGGGCGACGGTCCCGGTCGTCACCATCTCGGTCACGGCGCTGTCGATGGCGGCCATGCGGGCCTGCTCGCGCTCGGCCGCGGCCTTGCCGCCGTCCTCGATCATGTCGAGCCAGGCGCGGGCCGACTTGATGCGGTCGCGCGGCAGCACGTTCATGGCACGGTCGATCGCCTCGAGGAAGTTCGGCGGATAGCCCTCGTGGCGGCCGGCCAGCGGGATGTAGGGATCGACGGCGCTGTCGTCGGCGATGGCAGCCAGGCGCGCCTGGCTGTTCGGCGGCGGGAAGCCGGTGATCACGTGGTAGAAGGACGCGGCCAGCGCGTAGAGATCGGACGAGTCCGACTGGAGCGAGCCCGAGATGTAGAATTCCTGCGGCGAGTAGCCGTCCTTGACGACGCGCAGCGCCGAGAGCGCGCGGCTCGTTTTCGAGGCCTCCTCGCGGGCGGCGCCGAAGTCGATCAGGATCGGCTCGCCCTCGTTGTTGACGAGGATGTTGTCGGGCGAGATGTCACGGTGCAGCACGCCCGAGCGGTGGATGAAGTCGACCGCGCCCAGAAGCTTGGTCAGGTAGCTCACCACCTGGTCGGGCGTGAACTCGACGCCGTCGTCCTCGATCAGCGCCAGCATGTCCTTACCGTCGACGAAGTCGATGGCCATGTAGGCGGTGTCGTTGTCCTCGAAGACCTGGTGGACGCCGACGATGTTGGGATGGATCAGCTTCGACAGCGACCGGGCTTCCTGGACGAAGAGCCGGACGATGGAGCGGAATTCATGCTGGTGGGCGCGCGAGCGGGCGCGCACGATGGTTGTCGAGCGGCGGCAGAACGAGCCGGGGAAACATTCCTTGATGACAACCGGGCGCTCGAGCGAGTCGCGCGCCAGGTAGGTGATGCCGAAACCACCCGAGTTCAGGAAGCGGTCGATCGTGAACTGGCCATGGAACAGCTTGGTTCCCGGCTTCAGTTCGTCGACGAAGTTTTCTCCGTCCGCGTCGTCCCAGCCCTCTTCGTTCTCGGTGTCGGCGGACACATGGTTGTCCTTGTCAGCGTTACCCATGTTCCCACTCTCGACCGGCCGAATGGCCCTATTATCGCCAACCATCAGTTCCCTCGCATATTCTCAGGCGCGAGTGCTCGCCTTACGTTTGCGTGCAGTGTGCAAGACCCCCAATACACGCTCACAAAGGCCACTCTCAGTGCGAAAAGCGTCAAGAATGAGGCGTGGCCCGCGACGTCCGGTCGCGCCCCCGCCGCCTCTGAGCGGGGGCATTAGACTGGGTCTCATACGACCGTCGGAAAGGCAGTTCGCGCGCCGATCGGGCGACTGCGCGAAGCCAGTGGCGGGTCCATGGTGACGCCCCAAGGAACCGGCAACAAGCTGTGCTTTTCGGCAGGATTGGCCCAAAATAGAGGATAATCTTAGCAAGTCTGCGAGAGTCGTTGCTTTTCAGCGCGTTGGCGGCGCGAAAGCGCACCCCCCAAGTGGATGAGTTTTGGCCACTTTGCGCGGTCGCGGGAGGCCCCGTCACGGTCGGTCACGCCGGCATGCGGCCGTCCGTGGGCCAGACGCGGACTGCCGGGCGATTGCGCAGGACTTGGGCAATTCGGTGGCAATGTTGCCGCCGCATGCGCAATCCCGGGTGGCGATCCGGCGTCATTGTCCGAATCGAAATAGCGGCAGCGCAGCATTTCGGCCCGATCACGATTCGGGGTCGGCCTTGCGCGGGAGGTGCCGGGAAGTGGTACCGCCTCCCCGGCTCGAACGGGGGACCCCTAGATCCACAATCTAGTGCTCTAACCAACTGAGCTAAGGCGGCACACGCGGCGTCGTCTAACGCCACTGAACCATGATTGCAAGGCCCGCGCGCCGCCTCAGAGCGGCCGTTCCCAGGTCTGGTCGACGACCTCCTGCCCGAAGGACCGGTTCGGTACGCTGGCGGTCAGTTCGAAACCGTTGCGCGCGTAAAGTCGCCCGGCGGCGCGGTGGCTTTCGTGGGTCCAGAGCCGCATGTGCCGATAGCCGGCCGTGCGGGCGAAGGCCATGCAGGTTTCCAGCATGGACTGGGCAAGGCCGGAGCCGCGCTCGGTCTTCTCGACGAAGAAGAGGCGCAGCTTGGCGACCTCGTCCGTCTCGCGGACGCAGAAGATGCTGCCGACACGCGCCCCGCCCCGTTCGGCGATCCAGCCGCGCTCGCGCGACGGGTCGTGCCCGCGCAGGAAGGCGGCGAGGATCTCGGCCACCAGCGCCTCGAAGCTTTCGTCATAGCCCTCGTCCTCGGCGTAGAGCGCGCCGTGCCGGTAGGTGGTCCAGCCGGCATCGCCGGGCCGCAGGTCGCGCAGGGTCGCCTCGCCCGCCACGCCGCCGAGAAGGCGCTCTGCGGTGCCGAGGCCCTCGGCGAGATGATCGCGGTCGGCGGGTCCCAGCGCCGCGATCATCGCCCCGATCTCGGCACGGGACTTGGCGCGCAGCTCGTCAGCCAGCGCCCTGCCCTCGCCAGTGAGCGCGATCTCGCGCTGCCGCGCGTCGGCGTCCGAGACGGTGCGGGCAAGCCAGCCTTTCTTCTCGAACCGTGCGAGCGTGCGCGAGAGCTGCGCCTCGTCCACCCCCATTTCTGTCGCCAGCGCCCGCGCCGTGGTGCCCGTGACGGCATTCAGGTCGTGCAGGATGCGCACTTCGGTGAGGCCGAGCCCGGAACCGAGGTAGCTTTTCCCCAGGACGCCGAGGCGCCCGGTATAGAAGCGGCTGAAAGCGCGAATGCGGTCGATCGTGTCCATCGCAGCATCTCGCGCGGTTTACTTGATTCCGTCAAGTATCTTGGTTCCCCTTGCACGCAGGGTCGTCGAAGAGTAGCGAGCCCCGAATGGAGGCGCCGATGGGTATCGACAAGCAAAGCGAAACGGCCGGCAATCTGCAGATCGGGCCGACCTCGATGGGGATGGTGCGCATTTATGTCGAGGCGGACGGGGTCGAGCTGCCGCTCGATTTCGAGCCCGAAGAGGCCGAGGAGATCGCCGAGGAACTGCGCGCGGCGGCCGAACGGGCGCGGGCGATGGCTCAGTCGGGCAGCTCGTCGGGCGGCAAGTCCGGCGGCGGCGGGCCCAAGGGGCCGCCTAGAACGAAGAGACGCCACTGACGCCGGGATCGCGCAGGGCCTGAAGCCTCAGCGCGGCGTGGCGGGCGAACTTCTGAAGCATGACCTTGCGGCGGGCGGGGGCGAGCCGGGTCTCGGGCCCGAGCCGGACAATCTCGGCATCGTAGCTGTCGGCAAGGATAAGGCCGGTCTCGTCCGGCAGCAGATCGACCGGGAAATCCGCATCGACCGCCCAGAAGAACCGGTCGCACCAGTCCAGATAGCCCTGCCACTTGCGGTCGGACATGTAGTCGGCGCGGCTCGACTTGCACTCGACCACCCAGACCTCGCCCTTCGGCCCGACGCCCATCACATCGACCCTGAGGCCCGGCGAGGGGACCAGTTCCTCGACAGTCACGAAGTCGTGCGCCAGAAGATGCCGGCAGACACCGCGCGCCAGAAGCTGTCCGGGCATGAGAAGCTCGCTCATGCCAAAACTATGAACGGAAGGGGAACATCTGTAAAGCCGCCCGGGAAAAAGGCCCCTCCCCGCAGTCCAGCGCGGAAGGGGCCCTCAGCAGGTCAGGCCAGCGGCGCCGGTCAGTCGCGGGGCTCTTCGCGCCCCATGAACATCAGCACCAGACCGAGTACGATGAAGCCGATGCGGATCACCCACGAGATATTCTCGCCCCAAGTGTAGGCCCAGTCGTAGATGACCGGAAGGAGGCCGATCATCGGAAAGACGATGAGAAGCACCCCGATGACGGTCAGGATGTACCCGATATTGCGGAGCATTTACGGTCCCTCGCATTGCACCCGGCTTCGATGCCGGTCCGGCGCAGAGTCGCGCCGAGGGGCGGCCGGGTCAAGCCAAGACACTTGCGTAAGTGCTTGGCGTTACCTAATTTCATCAGTGGCGGGATCTGCCCCTCTCGTGCAGAGGCCTTTTTCCAGTGGCCGATAAGCATTCTCGAGGGAGCTGGCTCTGCCTGGACCGTGGTCCAGGTATCCGGCGCCCACCTGGTTGATCCAGGCTCTCGGGAAATTCGAGCCTCCACGGTCCGGGTGGACCCGCCGCTTCGCTCAGCCCCTGCCGGACCTGACCGGGATGGTCACCGGCTCAAGACGCAAGGGCTTGCCGCCCCTGGGCTCCTTCTCCTCCATCCGCATCACCGCGATGGCGAACTGGACGCCGGCGAAGACGATGCCGTTGAACACGAAGAGCATCAGGGCGGCGATCCAGCCTTCGGACGTGTGCGAGACGAGATGCCCGAGCCGGGCGACATCGAGCCAGAGCAGAAGCGCGGTGAAGACGGCCGACAGGCCGAAGCCGATGGCGACATTCAGCATGTACATCCGGACGAGTCTGGGCATGGGCGGACCTCCTTGCACCGGCAAATCTAGGCCACGACCCGGCTGATGGGAAGGTCTCGCATGCAAGGATTTGAATTTATTTTCGCCTTGGCTGGTGCGCAGGAATGGCAGAAGCTGCGCCATGGTCCGACGCTCCAGATCCATGCCTTCATACGCGCCTGCCCCGCTTTCGTGGCGACAAAAGGTTGTCGCCTGGACCGTGGCCGTCGTTGGCATCGGCACGCTTTCGATCCTTGTCCTGCGCCTGCTTTGGGAGGCACCGCTCCTGGTGAGCGGCGGATTGGGTCTGGTGGTGCTCGCCGGATATCTCTCCCACCTCGCCGACAAGAAGCGCATGGGCAAACTCAGGTCGGACCGGCTCGGCACCGGCATCTGCGAGTTCGCCCGCAGCTTCGACCGGCGCAAGGTCGATACGTTCGTGATCCGCGCCGTCTATGAGGAAATGCAAGAGCTGGTCGGGGACCTGCCGCTCAGACGCGAGGATCGCCCGCTGGCGGATTTCGCGCTGGATGAAGGCGAGGTCGCGTTCGACTTCCCCGAACGGGTCGCCGCGCGCACCGGACGAATCTATGACCCGCGCACCGCGCCTGTTCCAGACCAACCGGTCGAGACGCTCGGCGACTTCGTAGTGTATTTCAATTCCTTGCCGAGAAGGGCGGAGGCCTCGTCTCAGCCCTGAACCCCCGCCTCGAGCCCGGCCTCGGCCGGTTCCGCCTCGGCCGAGACGGCGCCGCGGCGGCCGAGGCCGCGGCAGACCAGGATCACCGGCAGGAGCCCCATCCCGGCGATGACGAGGCTGGGTACGGCGGCGCCGTTGAGCCGCTCGTCCGAGGCGAGGCGGAAGGCCTGGACGGCGAGCGTGTCGAAGTCGAACGGCCTCAGGATCAGCGTGGCGGGCAGTTCCTTCATCACGTCGACAAACACGATGAGGAGCGCGGTCAGGACCGACGGCGCGAGGATCGGCAAATGAACGCGGGCGAGCATCCGCGCCGGGCCGGTGCCGAGCGTGCGGGCAACCGCGTCGATGTTGGGCGGAACCGCGGCGAAACCGCCGTCAAGCGCGCCCAGCGCGGCGGCCGAGAAACGCACCGCGTAGGCGAAGACGAGGAGCGCGAGCGAGCCGGTGATCAGAAGCCCGGTCGAGACGCCGAACCACGCCTGCATGGCGGCGTCGATCCGGTTGTCGAGCGCGGCGAACGGCACGAGGAGGCCGACGGCGATCACCCCGCCCGGCACCGCGTAGCCGACCCGCGCCACCTCGACCGCGCTGCGCGCCGTGGCGCCGAGCGAGAGCCGGGCGTTGAAGCGCAAAAGGATTGCCGCCCCGACCGTCACGGCGCTGGCAAGCGCGGCGAGGCTGAGCGAGTTGCCGATGAAGCCGAGATAGCGCGGCGAGAGAAGGTCCTGTCCCGACCCGACGGCCATGTTGGCCAGCACGATCACCGGGATGACGAAGCCCACCGCGACCGGGATGCCGCAGAGCGTCACCGCTCCGGCGGCGCGCCAGCCGGAAAGTTGCGCCGGGGCGAGCACCTCGAACCGCTTGCCGGTGTTGAAGTGCCGCGCCTTGCCGCGCTGGAGCCGCTCAAGGACGGCGAGAAGCAGCGCCACGGACAGAAGGCAGAAGGCGAGCTGCGCCGCAGCTGCCCGGTCGCCGGTCGAGAACCAGGCGCGGTAGATGCCGGTGGCGAAGGTCTGCACGCCGAAATGTGCGACGGTGCCGAAGTCGGCGACGGTCTCCATCACGGCAAGCAGGACGCCGCCGGCGATGGCCGGCCGCGCCATCGGCAGCGAGATGCGGAAGAACGTCTCCCAAGGGCCGCGGCCAAGGGCACGGGCGGCGAGGTAGGCCGTCGCGCTCTGCTGCAGGAAGGCGGCGCGGGCCAGCAGATAGACGTAAGGGTAGAGCACCAGGATCAGCATCAGCGCCGCCCCGGGGAGCGAGCGGACCTCGGGGAACCAGTAGTCGCGCGGGCCCCACCCCGTGAGATGGCGCAACGTCGTCTGGACGATGCCCGGATGGTCGAGGACATCGGTATAGGCATAGGCCAGCACGTAGGCCGGAAAGGCGAGCGGCAGGGCGAGCGCGATCTCGAACAGCCGGACACCGGGGAAGCGCGTCATGGTGACGAGCCACGCCGCGCCGGTGCCAACGGCGGCGGTGCCGGTGGCGACCAGGGCGCACAGAAGAAGCGTGTTGCCCACGTAGCGCGGCAAGGACGTTGCGGCGAGCATCGACCAGGTCTCGAAGCTGCCCGACAGCGCGGCGATGGCGACCGCGGCGATCGGCACAAGGCAAAGGCCCGCCAGCAGAAGGGCGAGCATGCCGAGAAGCGACGGGCGGGTCATCGGGCGGGTCATGCGCCCCGGGTCTACGCCAGCACGCGGGACGGCTCAAGCCGCGGCCGGGTGCGATCACCCGCCCGGTCCGCGCGCCCGCGCCGGGCGCGTCGGCTCACGCGCTCCGGGCCGCGTAGATCAGGTCGTTCGCGGCCGCGACCAGCGCCGCGTTCTCCGAGGCCGGGCTGCCGTCGGGCAGCACCAGCACGTCCTCGAACCCGACACGGGTGTCGAGCCCAAGCGCCGCAGCGCGCGCGATGAGCGGCCAGGCGCTCTGCCCCTCGCCGTGCAGAAGGATCGGGCAGCACACGCCGTCGAGCAGGCGCAGGATCGCGTCGGCCTCGGCGAAGGCCTGGGCCGGCGGAATGTCGGGGATCTCGATCAGGATGCGCAGGCAATGGTCGGGATCGACCTCGGCGAGGAACCGCCCGGCATCGTCGAGCGACCAGAGGCCGGCCTCGATCCCGATCCCCATCCCGCGCAGAAGCGCGATGACCTCGGGCGCGTCGGCCTCGCCGAGGTTCACCGAGGCGAAGTCGGGCCGCACCGTCCAGGCGGCGATGTCGGCCTGCCGGGCCCGGCCGCCGGGCGCGATCCAGGCGCCGGTGCCGATGCCCACGCCGATCTCGGGCACGGACTCGCGCACCGCGCCGAGGCAGGCGGCGACGACGTCGGGCACCAGCGACTCCTCTCCCACGCGGTCGCGCGGGTGAAGATGCAGCGTCTCGGCCCCGGCGACGGCCACGGCGAGGGCGTCTGCCGCCATCGCTGCCGGCGTCACCGGAACCAGGTCGCCCGACCGGCCGCCGTTCAGACAGGCCTGGAGCATGTGCCCACATCCGGCAAGGGTCGGGCCGAGGTGCCGGACCGGTCCTCGGGCACCGGCATGCAGGCCACCGGCACGGCCGGTGTGGCGATCGGCTTTGTCATCTCTTCCCTTCCCCGTTGCCTGCCCACTTTCGCGGGTGGCGCATCCCTTGTGAAGCCCCAACCGTTCCGGCCGGCCTTTCCGCCTCAAAGCTCGGTGCGGACATGCCAGAGCTCGGGGAAAAGCTCCACCTCGAGCATGCGCTTGAGATAGCTCACGCCGCCGGTGCCGCCGGTGCCGCGCTTGAAGCCGATGACGCGCTCGACCGTGGTGACGTGGTTGAAGCGCCAGCGGCGGAAATAATCCTCGAAGTCGACCAGCTTCTCGGCGAGTTCGTACATCGCCCAGTGCCGTTCCGGATCGCGGTAGACACAGGCCCATGCTTCGCGCACGGCGTCGTCCGGCCGGTAGGGTTCGGCGACGTCGCGGGCGAGGACGGCCTGCGGCACCGCCACGCCGGACCGCGCCAGCGCGCGCAGAGCCACGTCGTAGAGCGAGGGCCGCGCCAGTTCGGCTTCCAACGCCGCGGCAAGCTCGGGCCGGTGCGCATGCGGCCGCGCCATCGCCCGGTTGCGGTTGCCCACG
>JBNLCA010000403.1:0-5741 GCA_050303575.1 Paracoccaceae bacterium | reverse complement strand
GCCGGTCTTGGCGCGCAGCATCTCGATCGTGTTGCCCTCGATCCAGGCCAGCGTCAGGCGCACCTGCTCGGGCGTCATCCTATATTCGTGCAGCACCGTCATCGGGTAGCAGCGCCGCTCCATGTCGATCCGGCCGATGGCGCGCCACGAGCCGCCGACAAGGTAAAGCCGCGCCGGCCTTGCCCCCAGCTTCTTGACCGCCTTGGCCAGCACCTGGCGGATATGTTTCAGCCGGTCGGCCTTGCTTTCGGCGACGCCCTGGAGCTTGAGCGGACCAAGGGGCGTGGTCACCCGCTTGCCGACCTTGCCGCTGCCGACCACGGCAAGCTCCATCGACGAGCCGCCGATGTCGCAGATCACGCCCTCGGCCTCGGGCCAGCCCAGAAGCACGCCCTGCGCCGAGAGCCGCGCCTCCTCCTCGCCGTCGATGACGTGGCAGACAAGGCCGGTCTGGCGCTCCACATCGGCCTGGAACTCGGCGCCGTCGGTCGCCTCGCGCACCGCCGCGGTGGCGACAGTGGTGAGCGGGTTCACCTTCATCGCCTTCGCCACCAGCGCGAAGCGCTTGAGCGCGGCGAGTGCGCGCTTCTTGCCCTCGGGGTTCAGATGCCCGGTCTCGCCAAGTCCGGCGCCGAGCGCGGCCATCACCTTCTCGTTGTAGAAATAGGCGGGCGACCGCGCGGCGCCGTCGAAGACCACGAAACGCACCGAGTTCGAACCGACGTCGATCACGCCGACGCGGCGCAGCGCACGCGCCGACGGGTCATCGAAGAGGGGTTTGCCGAAGGGGCCCCAGTCGTCGGTTCGCGGGTCGGTCTTGGCGTCCACCGTGCGAATCCTCCCTGACCTGCGCCGGACTCTGCCCCCGGCGGCGGGGCAGGGTCAACCGCGCGCGGGCGAGATGGGCTGCCTCGGGTCTTCGGCAACCGGCAGGCCCCGGCGCGCGGTCATTCGGCGCTGTGCGTCAGTTGCGGTACGTCCTTCGCCCCGGCCGAGCCGCGGCCCGAGAGCGAGGGGTTCTCCATGAAGAAGCGGTGGCAGTTGAACGGCTGGCGGTCCTCGGGGAACGGATAGCGGATATAGGCGCCGTCTGGCTTCAGGACCCAGCTCTGCGCCTCGTCGGCAAGGTTGGCGGCCATGATCTGGTCGTCGATCTGCGCCTTGACCGTATCGTTCTTGATCTCGACCAGCGTCTCGACCCGGCGCGTCAGGTTGCGGCCCATCCAGTCGGCCGACGAGATGAAGACCCGCGCCCGTTTCGAGGGCAGGCCGTGACCGTTGCCGAAGCTGACGATGCGGCTGTGTTCCAGGAACCGGCCGACGATGGATTTCACGCGGATATTCTCGCTCAGCCCCTTGATGCCGGGCCTGAGCGCGCAGATCCCGCGCACGATCAGCTGGATCTTCACTCCGGCCTGGCTGGCGGCATAGAGCGCGTCGATCACCTCGGCCTCGACGATCGAGTTCATCTTGGCCCAAATCTCGGCCGGGCGGCCGTTGCGGGCATGTTCGGCCTCGCGCGCGATCATCTCCAGAAGCCGCGACTTGAGATCGATGGGCGAGATGGCGAGGTTTTCCAGCTTCTCGGGCTGGGCATAGCCCGAGAGGTAGTTGAAGACCTTGGTCGCATCGCGGCCCAGCGCCGGATCGCAGGTGAAGAGGCTGAGGTCTGTGTAGATGCGCGCGGTGATCGGGTGGTAGTTGCCGGTGCCGTAGTGGGTGTAGGTGACGAGGTTGTCGCCCTCGCGCCGGACCACGGTGCTGATCTTGGCGTGGGTCTTGTAGTTGATGAAGCCGTAGACGACGTGCGCGCCTGCCCGTTCCAGCCGACGCGACTGGCGGATGTTGGCGGCCTCGTCGAAGCGGGCCTTGAGCTCGACCAGAGCGGTGACCGATTTGCCGGACTCCGCAGCCTCGCAAAGCGCCGCGACGATCGGGCTTTCGCGCGAGGTCCGGTAAAGCGTCTGCTTGATAGCCAGGACGTCCGGATCGCGCGCCGCCTGTTCCAGGAACCGCACCACCATGTCGAACGTCTCGTAGGGGTGGTGCAGCAGCATGTCCTTCTGGCGGATCGCCGCGAACATGTCGCCCTCGTGGTCCTGCACTCGCTCGGGCACGCGCGGCGTGAAGCTGGGCCACAGAAGGTCGCGCCGGTCGTCCAGCACCAGCTCCTTGATGTCCGCCATGCCGAGAAGGCCCTTGACCTCGACCACCTCGTCGGGCGTCACGCCCAGCTCGTCCATGATCACGGCGCGCAGCTTGTCGGGCGCGTCGGCCGAGATCTTCAACCGGATCACCTCGCCGCGGCGGCGGCGCTTCAGCGCGACCTCGAACTCGCGCACCAGATCCTCGGCCTCGTCCTCGACCTCGATATCGCTGTCGCGCAGGACCCGGAACGCGCAGGAACCCTTGGCCTCGTAACCCGGAAAGAGCGACCCGAGATGGAGAAGGAGAAGTTCCTCGAGCGGCAGGAACCGGTGATGACCGGGCCGGCCGGGAAGCGGCAGGAAGCGCGCGATCTGCTGCGGCACGGGCAGGAGGGCCTGCAACGCCCGCTTGTCCGACCGCCGCTCCAGCTGGAGGGCCAGGCAGAAGCCGGTGTTCGGGATGAAGGGGAACGGGTGCGCCGGGTCGATGGCAAGCGGCGAGAGGACCGGGAAGACCTTGGCGAGGAAATGCTCCTCGAGGAGGTCCCTGTCCTTCACCGTCAGCTTGGCGCGGGTCAGGATGTGGATGCCCTCGCCCTCCATCTCGCGGCGGAGCTTGTTCCAGACCGTCTGCTGCTGGGCGAGAAGCTGGCGCGCGCTTTCGTTGATCCGGACCAGCTGCTGCGCCGGGGTCAGGCCGTCATCCGACGGGGTGGTGTTGCCGGCACGGGCCAGCTCGCGCAGGCCGGCGACCCGGACCGTGTAGAATTCGTCTAGGTTGGTGGCCGAGATCGACAGGAACCGCAACCGCTCGAGCAGCGGCACACGCGGGTTCCGGGATTCGTCCAGGACCCGCCAGTTGAAAGCCAGCCACGAAAGCTCGCGGTTGAAGAAGCGGCCCGGACCGGTGCGCTCCTCGTCGGGCACCGCGACGGGTGCGGGGTAGGGGGCGGTCAGGAAATCGGCATGCGTCATGATGGGCTTATCACCGGCCTTCACGAAAGTTCGGTGACGATCATGGGGCGGTGGGGCAGGAATTGTCCAGATTGGCGCTTCGGCCGCTGTTCTTGCGCCGGATCGATGCCCTCGGGTGTTGGCGCGTCCCTTTGTGCCGGCGGCGCCTAACCCTCGCCCAGAACCTCGCTCGCCAGCGCCACGCCAATCGGCTTGCCGGTCGCCAATGCCCGTGCGTCCAGGGCCGCGACCAGGGCCTGGGCGGCGGCGAACGAGCGGTCCATCCGCTTCAGGCAGTAATCGATCAGCCGTGGCGGCGGGGCGATCTGGCGGTCGGAGAACAGCTTGACCAGCAAAGCCGAGAGAAGCGTGTCGTCGAGTGCCTCGAGGGTTGCCACCGACGTGCCCTGCATCCGGCTCAACAGATCCGGCAGAACAAGGCCCCAGTCCCTGGGCGCGGTCCTTGCGGTCACCAGAAGGGACCGTCGCCCGGCCCGCATCAGGTTGTGAAGATGAAAGAGCGCCGCCTCGGCCTCCGCGGCACCTGCAATCCGGTCGGCATCCTCGACGGCCACCGCGCTCTCCGCCAGCACCGGCAGATCCGCCCCGGTGAGCGCGCCGGCCTCGACCACGCGCGCCCCTGCGAGCCCGGCCCAGACGCCCGCCAGGTGCGACTTGCCCGATCCCTCCGGTCCGACCAGCATCAGCTTGCCTTCGGGCCAACCCTCCCAGCCCTCGATCTGTGCCACCGCAACGGCGTTCGCGTCCGAGACGAAGAACGCCTCGCGCCCCTTGGCCTCGAGCCGGGGCAACGGGAAAGCCAGCTGTTCGGCCATCACTCGGCTTTGTCCCCCGGCGCCTCGGCGCCCGCGGTTCCCTGGTAGAGCTTGCTGTCGGTATATTGCTGGATCGCAAACCGCGCGATCACGCCAAGCGCGGCCGCGACCGGAACCGCGACCAGCAGCCCGACGAAGCCGAACATCGCCCCGAAGGCGGAAAGCGCGAAGATCAGCCAGACCGGGTGCAGCCCGATCGAACCGCCGACCAGCTTGGGCGTCAGGAAGTTGCCCTCGGCGAACTGGCCGAAAACGAAGATGCCGGCGACGATGGCGATCATGTACCACTCGCCCCAGAACTGGTAGACCGCAACGCCCACCGACAAGACCCCGCCGATGATCGCCCCGAGATAGGGGATGAAGACCAGAAGGCCCGCCAGCGCGCCGATCACCATCCCGAACTGCAGGCCCGTCAGCATCAGCGCGACCGAGTAGAAGGTGCCGAGGATCAGGCACACCGTGCCCTGGCCGCGGATGAAGGCGGCGAGTGTCCGGTCGATCTCGGCGGCGAGGCGCCTGATCACCGGCGCGTGGTCGCGCGGCAAAAGCGCGTCGACGCGGGCAACCATGTTGTCCCAGTCGAGCAGCATGTAAACCGACACGACCGGCACGATCACCAGCAGAAGCACGACGTTGATCAGGGAAAAGGCGGTCGAGACGACCCCGCTTACCAGCTGGCCGCCGCGTTCCTGCACCATCTGGCCGAGCGAGGCGAGCGAGGTGCGCAGGGTCGAGCCCTCCTCCATCAGCGAGGGGAAGCGCTCGGTCAGGAATCCGACCAGACGCGAGAAGAAATCGGGCGCCGCCTCGACCAGCGCCGTCGTCTGCCGCACCATCGCCGGGATGATAAGCAGGGTCGCGAGCGCGAAGATCAGGATGCCGATGACGGTAATGACGGCGACGGCGAGCGTCCGGCTCATCCCCATCCGCTCGAGCCGGTCGGCCACCGGGTCGAGGAAATAGGCGATCGCGCCGCCCAGGACGAAGGGCAGGATCACGTCGCCCAGGACCCAGAGCAGCACGAGGAACACCGCCGCCGCGATGCCCCAGTATCTGAGTTGCGCCTTGTGCGAGAGCGCCATGATCAGTCGTCTCCCCTTGCCCGCAGGCTGTCCGGACGGATGCGCACAATGGCACCGACTAGGGCTGGCGCCAAGCGCGCGACGGGCAGGATGCGCCCGTCGACCCGCGCGGTCTGCCCCAGAACGGCCGCGACCTCAAGGTGGGGAGGCGCGTCCGGCAGCCCCGCGATCCGGCGGACGAGGGCCGGTCTGACCCTTTGACAATGTTGACGGACGGGGATTTCGCGCGCTTGGCTTGCGGCACGGCGACCGGACGGCAGTGACGGGTCCGGGCACCGAAAGCGCGACACGGTTCGATCTCGCGTTCACAGGCCCGCCGTCGGGGCCGCTTGGGAGTAGCAAGGATGAAGGGTATCGGTTTTCTGTTCTTCGTCACCGGTGTGGTGGCGGTATCTCTGGGCATGATGTGGGGTATCCACATGGCGATCTCGACGGACCACACGCTCGCCCCGGCGCATGCCCATCTCAACCTCGTCGGCTGGGTGACCATGGGTCTATTCGGCGTCTACTACACGCTGACCCCGTCGGCGGCGGCAGGTTTCCTCGCCCGTATCCACTATGCCGTGGCGCTGGCCGGCCTTGTCGTCATGGTTCCGGGCATCGTGCTGGCGATCCAGGGCACGACCGAGGCCTTTGCCGCCATCGGCTCGCTCCTGACGCTCGCCTCGATGCTGATCTTCGTCTTCACGGTCTTCCGAAACGGCCTCGGCCAGCCGGCCTGA
>JBNLCA010000402.1:0-5010 GCA_050303575.1 Paracoccaceae bacterium | reverse complement strand
TTTCGGCGAACGAGACGTTCCAGGTGAACCACTACCGGATCCAGAGCCTCGACTTCTGGCTCACCGTCAAGATGACCCGTGGCGACGCGCTCAATCCGAACGACGAGCGGGCCCGCGATCTGGCGACGTTCCGCGCGTTCGATGCGCTCTGCAGCGTCGAGGATCGCCTCCTGGCCGACCGAGTCGCGGCGCTCGGTGACGGCAATCCGGGCCCCGGGGCACCGTGCGGAGTGTCAGACGCGGCGTCTTTCGAACCCGACGAGCAGGTTTCGGTTGTTCGGGCGGAAGCCGGCAGGCCTTTGGCAGGCGAGGAGCGGGCGGGGCACGGTTGACGTCGCGCGGCCCGAGACTGATGCCATGAGGCGCCGGAGGGATCGAGAATGTCTGACCTGTTGACCGACACCGAAATCGCCGAAATCGAGGCGCGAGCGAACGCGGCGCGGCCCGGGCCGTGGCTGTCCTGGGTCGAGGGGCGGGACCATTGGGGCGGGTCGAACCTAATTCAGATCGGCGAAGGTGCGGCCCGCTCCGACGACATCGAACCTCTTGGGGCGACCGGGGCGGACCAGGACTTCATCGCCGCCGCCCGCGAGGACATTCCGCGCCTGATCGCCACGATCCGCGCGCTTAAGGCCGGCAAGTGAGGGCATGCCCATGAGAAAGCAGGCATAGCGTTCTGGGCCCGATCCTCCTGACGCATGGCGACTTGGTGCCGTTTTCCCGTCTTCTCGTCGGTCCGGTCCGAGCTTGGCCCGACCGGCACGACACGCTGATCCCGATCTGGACCCCGCTGCCTCGCTCCTGTATGGAAAATCATGGAGCAGAAGCCCCGAAAGCCCAAGGCGACAAAGGGGGACGAGGCCAAGGAGGCCCGTCTCAAGGCGGCGCTCAAGGCGAACCTCGCGCGCAGGAAGGCACAGGCCAAGGCGCGGGGGCCGGGGAACGAGAAAACGTAAGAGGCGGCAGTCATGGATTCCATTCTGGTCAAGGGCGGGGCCGAGCTCCGCGGCGAAATTCCGATCGCGGGGGCGAAGAACGCCTGCCTGACGCTGATGCCGGCGACGCTTCTGTCGTCCGAGCCGCTGACGCTGACGAACGCGCCGCGGCTTTCGGACATCAAGACGATGACCCAGCTTCTGCAGTCTCTGGGCGCCGAGGTTCAGGAGTTGCAGCAGGGCCGGGTCCTGGCGATGTCGTCGCACGACCTGACCTCGCAGCACGCCGATTACGACATCGTGCGGAAGATGCGCGCCTCGATCCTGGTGCTCGGGCCGCTGGTCGCCCGCTACGGCCGGGCCGAGGTGTCGCTGCCGGGTGGCTGCGCCATCGGGGCGCGGCCTGTCGATCTGCATCTGAGGGCGCTCGAGGCGCTGGGCGCGACGCTCGACCTGAGCGACGGCTATGTCCGCGCCGAGGCGGAGAACGGCCTCAGGGGCGCGGTGGTCGATTTCCCGATCGTCTCGGTCGGCGCCACCGAGAACGCGCTGATGGCGGCGACGCTGGCGCGCGGGGTGAGCGAGATCTGGGGCGCCGCGCGTGAGCCCGAGATCGTAGATCTGGCGAAATGCCTGCGGGCGATGGGGGCGCGGATCGAGGGCGAGGGCACCTCGACCATCACCGTAGAGGGCGTCGCCGAGCTCAGGGGCGCGACGCACGAGGTGGTGGCCGACCGGATCGAGCTTGGCACCTACATGCTCGCCCCGGCGATCACCGGCGGCGAGGTCGAGCTGATCGGCGGACGGATCGAACTGGTCGAGAGCTTCTGCGAGAAGCTCGACGAGGCCGGGATCGCGGTCGAACAGACCAACCGCGGGCTGAAGGTGGCGCGCAAGAACGGCCGCGTCTCGGCGGTGGACGTGACGACCGCGCCGTTCCCGGGCTTCCCGACCGACCTGCAGGCCCAGATGATGGCGCTTCTGTGCACCGCCGACGGGGTCAGCACCCTCGAGGAGCGGATCTTCGAGAACCGGTTCATGCACGCGCCCGAACTGATGCGGATGGGCGCGAAGATCGACGTCCACGGCGGCACCGCGAAGGTCACCGGCGTCGAGAGGCTGAAGGGCGCGCCTGTCATGGCGACCGACCTCAGGGCCTCGGTCTCGCTGATCCTCGCCGCGCTCGCGGCCGAGGGCGAGACGACGGTGTCCAGCGTCTACCATCTCGATCGCGGCTACGAGCGGGTCGAGGAGAAGCTCGGCGCCTGCGGCGCGAAGATCGAGCGGATCGCCGCGTGAGCGACGCGCGTTTCGAGGATGCGCGCGAGGCGCCCTTGCACCTCAAGGCCGAGACGGCCGAGGATCTCGCGGTCATATCGACGCTGGTGCAGGACGCCGTCTTCCCGGCGTCCGAGATGCGCTGGGAGCCGCGGAAGCGGCGCTTCGCGCTCCTGCTCAACCGGTTCCGCTGGGAGGACGCGCCCCTGGCCGAGCGCCGGAGCCGCCCGTTCGAGCGGGTTCGCTCGCTCCTCGTTCTCGATGGCGTTCTGTCCCTTGCCTCGCAGGGCTTCGACCGCAGCGAGGACGACCTTGTCCTGTCGCTCCTGTCGCTCGACTGGGAGGCGGGCGCGGACGGGGCGGGGCGGCTTGTCCTGACGCTTGCCGGGGACGGCGCGATCGCCGCGTCCGCCGAATGTCTCGACGTGACGCTCAAGGACGTGACCCGGCCTTACCTCGCGCCATCACGCCGGGCGCCGTCGCATCCCGAGGACTGATCCCGGCCCTTCGGGCCGGTTTCGGGATCGTCCCGCCCCGCCTTCGGCGGGCCCGTCCGATCCCGACCGGAAGGGGGCTGTCTGCCCCCTCTTGGCCTGCGGCCAATTCACCCCCGAGAATATTTGAGACCAAAAGAGCGCAAGGGTTTGTTAACCCTGCCAATGCCAGGATGATGGCGCGGTACAGGCAGGAATGCCGATGACCGCACCGGAAGAGACGGCGGCCGGTTCCCTGGTGGACCGGCCGTTTCTCTTTTGGTTTCAAACATTCTCGGGGGAGGTGCCGCAGGCACCCGGGGGCAGACGGCCCCCGTCCGCAGGCCCGATCCTGCGCGGCGCTTGAGGCCCGGGCGCCGCGCCGCTATGTCGGGCGCCGGAAGGAGCCCGCCGATGCCGCACCTGATGTCGACGACCGATGCCGATTTCGAGAGCCGGTTCGCCGCGCTCCTGGCGCTCAAGCGCGAGGAGGCGGAGGATGTCGACGCGGCGGTGGCGGGGATCATCGCCCAGGTGCGTGAGACGGGCGACGACGCGCTGATCGCGCTGACGGCCAAGTTCGACCGGCTCGCGCTGACGCCCGAGACGCTGGCCTTCTCGCCCGCCGAGATCGAGGCGGAATGCGCGAAGGTCGGGGCCGAGGACCGCGCGGCGCTGGAACTCGCGGCCGAGCGGATCCGTGCCTACCATGTCCGCCAGATGCCCGAGGATGCGCGCTGGACCGATCCCGACGGCGCGACGCTGGGCTGGCGCTGGACGCCGGTCTCGGCGGCGGGGCTCTATGTGCCGGGGGGCCTCGCCTCCTATCCGTCCTCGGTCCTGATGAACGCCATTCCGGCGCAGGTGGCGGGCGTGAGGCGGCTGGTCATCGCGGCGCCGACGCCGGGGGGCGCGGTCAATCCGCTAGTCCTTCTGGCGGCGCGGCTGGCGGGGGTCGAGACGATCTACCGGATCGGCGGGGCGCAGGCGATCGCGGCCCTGGCCTATGGCACCGCGACCATCGCGCCGGTGGACAAGATCACCGGGCCGGGGAACGCCTACGTGGCGGCGGCCAAGCGCCGGGTCTTCGGGCGCGTCGGCATCGACATGATTGCCGGGCCGTCGGAGATCCTGGTCATCGCGGACGGGGACAACGATCCCGACTGGATCGCGCTCGACCTCCTGAGCCAGGCCGAGCACGACGAGAGCGCGCAGTCGATCCTGGTGACCGACGACGCCGGTTTCGGCCGGGCCGTCGCGGCCGCGGTGGAAGCGCGGCTCGAGACGCTGGAGCGGCGCGCCATTGCCGGGGCGAGCTGGGCGGCGAACGGCGCGGTGATCGTGGTCCGCGACCTGGGCGAGGCGGCCGCGCTCTCGAACCGGGTCGCGCCCGAGCACCTGGAACTCTGCGTGGCCGATCCCGAGGCGCTGGCGGAGAAGATCACCCATGCCGGGGCGATCTTCCTCGGGCCGTGGACGCCCGAGGCCATCGGCGACTATGTCGGCGGGCCGAACCACGTCCTGCCGACGGCGCGGTCGGCGCGGTTCTCGTCGGGCCTGAGCGTGATGGATTTCCTGAAGCGCACGACCATCGCCAGGATGACGCCCGAGGCGCTCGCCGCCATCGGGCCGGCGGCCGAACGGCTGGCGCAGTCGGAAAGCCTCGAGGCGCACGGGCTGAGCGTCAGGGCGCGGCTTAACAAGCTGAACCGCTAGAAGATCCCGCCGATCCGGCCGGCAAGGATCATCGCCGCCGCCAGGAACGTCAGGTGCTGGACCACCATCGCCAGCGCGCGGAGCGTCGGCCTGGGCGAGGTCAGCATGCCCGCCGCATGGATCACGCGGGCTGCGAGAAAGATCAACGCCACGACCCAGACGAGCGCCGTTGGCAGGCCTGCCGCGCCGAGCGCCCAGACCACGAGCACCGCCATCGGCGCATATTCGATGAAGTTGCCGTGTGCGCGAATTCGGCGGCGGAGCGTCTCGTCGCCGGCGTCGCCGAACGAGGTCTGGACCGTCTGACGGCGCAGCGAGACCGAAAGGCTGAGGCCCGACAGCATCAGGGCGAAAGCGGCGGTGAGGGCGATGGCGGGTGCGAGTGGGGACATGGGTGCTCCTGATTGGCTATCGAATCGATAGTTACTCCTTGCCAAAGTCACTATCAATCGCGAAGTTAGCTGCATGGATCACCGCAGTCCGTGCCCGATCTCGACCTTCCTCGACCTTTGGGGCGACCGCTGGACGCTGATCGTCCTGCGCGACCTCCTTTGCGGCAAGACGCGCTTTTCGGGGTTTGAGCAGAGTCCGGAGCATATTCCGCCCTC
>JBNLCA010000401.1:0-1969 GCA_050303575.1 Paracoccaceae bacterium | reverse complement strand
GGCGAGCAGGCGGCGCTGGCACGAGATGCGGGGATCGATGCCTTCTGCGTCTATCACTACTGGTTCGACGGCAAGCGTATTCTCGAGGCGCCCGTGGACAGGCTGATGGCGCAGCCCGATGTCGATTTTCCCTTCTACCTCTGCTGGGCGAACGAAGCCTGGCGCCGGAACTGGGACGGAATGTCGGGCGAGGTTCTCCTGGACCAGCCCTACAGCCCCGGCTTCGAGGAGAAGCTGGCCGAAAGCCTGATCCCGTACTTCAGGGACCCGCGCTACCAGAGGCCGGACGGGACGCGCCCGCGTTTCGTGATCTACCGGCCCGATGACATGCCCGACCCGGCACGGAACGTCGCGCGGCTGCGGAAGGCCTGGCGGAGGCTCGGCGTCGGCGAGGTGGAACTCGGCGCGGTGCGTTTCCACGTGCCGGGCGAGCATCCGGTCAGGTCGGATCTCTTCGACTTCTGGATCGAGATGCCGCCGCACGGCGTGGTCGGCGAGGACGAGTATCTCTTCGGCGGCCCGCAGGGAAACCGGATGCCGGCCGAGGTCTCGCCCGGCTTCGAGGGACTGATCTATGACTACAGGCGCCTGCCCGAGCGAACCACCTCGGCCGAGTACCTGCGCACGCTGCCGCCCGACACGATCGCCGGCATCATGCCCTCGTGGGACAACACGGCGCGGCGCGGCGCGAGGGCGCATATCGCCTGGGGTGCCAACCCCGGCACGTTCGAGCGCTGGCTCAGGATGCTCTGCGCCAAGCGCCTGCCGCGGTCCTATCGGGGCGAGCTCTTCATCAACGCCTGGAATGAATGGGCCGAGAAGGCGGTGCTGGAACCCGGCGCGCTTCATGGTCGGGCGTGGCTGGATGCGCTGGGGCGGATGGTCGCGCCCGAGCGCGCGCGCGGTACGCGTCTTGGAGAAGTGGGCGAGGAGAGCGCCGAGCTCTACGCCGCCGAGTAGGCACATCCCGCTTTCTTTCGCGGGGGACTTGGCCCGGCGGCCTCTTGGGTCGTGCCCCCAGTTTCAGCCGGCACACCGCAAAACCTTTTCGAGAAGCTTTGCAGATTCCTTCGAAGGATCCTGACTTCCGGACGGGAGGTCGCGTGGCGCTCCCGGCGAGCGGCCCATCGCCAGGTGCCGGCGCCATGTCTCTCGGGGTTCTGTCCGGTCGGGGGGAGTCCCCGGGGCGCGTCGCTCCGAGGCGCCGTGCCTAGGCCGCCGCCGTCACCGGCTGGAACAACCGCCTGGCGGTGTCGTCGCGGCTGACCCGGCCAATGTCGGCGGCATGAAGCTCCTCGGTCATGGCGCGGACAAGGGGGTGGGCCTCGAACTGGCGCTTGGGGAAGGCGTCGGTGTCCGGCGGCAGGAAGCGGAGTTCCTCGAGCGGCGCCGTGCCCTCGTAGGGAACGTCGCGGGCGTAGTGCGACTGGCGCAGCGCCTCGAACTTCGGGAACTTCTCGAACCGGGTGACACCGAGGCCGAGGTCGGCCTCGATCGCGTTCAACCCCTCGTTCAGCGGCGTCTCGTCGAGGTTGTGGGTGATGACCCGGTCGAAGCCGGCGTCCCAGATCGGGTGCGCCTGGGCGCAGGCGTGAACATCGACCTGCGAAGGCACGGTCAGCACCTCGCCCTTCAGGGCCTCGTGGAAGTCGAGAAGCGAGAGCCCGTCGCGCGCTGGATCGGTGCCGACCTTGCGGCGGACGAGGGCGTGCAGGAAATCGTAGCGTGCCGCGTGGCGGAAGCAGGCGACGAAGCGCTTCACCGGATCGCGGGTGACGCGGATCAGCGTGAAGCCCTTTCCGCCGCTTTCCCTGAGCTGGTGCCAGCGGCGCTGGTGTGTGTGGCTGCGATAGTAGACGTCCATCCGGAACGTGTGCGGCCACGGATTGTAGTAGTTCGCCGCGTGGAGAAGGTTTTCCTTCAGGAAGAACCAGACCATGACATGGCTGCAGGCCGATTTCGGCGACCA
>JBNLCA010000400.1:0-3409 GCA_050303575.1 Paracoccaceae bacterium | reverse complement strand
GAGGCGCTGGTGCGCGGCGCCGATGTCGGGGACGGCGAAATAGAGGATGTCGGCCTCGTCCCGCGTTCCGGTCTCGCGCAGCATCAGGCGGGTTTCGCCGAGCGCGAAGAAGGCGAGGCCCGGGAAGTGGTACAGCTCGGTCAGGCCGATCTTCGCGAGGTGGGCGCGGGCGCGGTCGAGGTCTTCCACCCTGCGGACGATCTGGCTGACGGGGCCGAAGGGCGCGTCGGGCTGGCTCATGCGGGTGCTCTCCTTGCGGATGCCGGTCCAGTGTCTGAGGTCTTCGCGGCTGCCAAGTCCAAGCTTGCCCCTGGCGGCGCTCGCGTGCTGCTTCACCGCGTCCGCCGAGATGCCGATCAGCTCGGCGATCCGCGCGGTCGAAAGCCCGTGCCGCACCAGTTCGACCACCCGCCATTCGGCCGGCGTCAGGATGTCGTCGTGCTTCGGGCGTCCGCGCGGGGCCATGGCCGGACTGTGCCAGAGGCCGGGGCGATTTTCACTCCCCCAGCGGCCAGCCTGCGGCGGCGAGAAGGGCGAACGCGCCGGGATAGCGATGTTCGAGTTCGTCCGGTGAAAGCACGCCGGTGTCGAGATCGCAGGCGACCGTGACGTCGCCCGAGCGGACGATTACGGCGACCGGGCGCTTGGTGCCGACCACCGCGCCGGCGACATGGATGACCGAGACCGTGCTGAGGGCCGCTGCCCGGCGGCCGCCCGTGCCGACGGCGGGATCAAGGACGAGGCTCATCGCCCTGGCCCGAAGGCGCGCCAGGCGAAGCGCAGGGCAGGCGGCAGCAGCGCAACGGGGGTGATGTGCAGGGCCGTATCCAGCGTCCCGTCGAAATGCGCCCCGCTGAAGTCCGGCCGCAGCTTGGCCTCGATCTTGCGATGTCCGGCTGTGCCGTAAAGGAGCGGCGTGGCCAGCCCGAAGACCAGCCCGGTATCGGCCGGGTCGTCGAAGCCGAACGCCGCGTCGGCAATGAAATGGTCGAGGTGGATCCGGCGCACCAGGTCGGGAAGGAGCCGGATCGCGGCCTTGCCGACGCGCGGCCCGGCGCCTGTCCTGCCCGACCGTCGGCTCTTGCGCGGCTTCCGGCGCCCGGGCTCCGGCGGCGCGGCTGTCTCCTCGCTGGCCCGGGCGCTGTCGTAAAGCGCGATCCCGGGCAAAAGGCCGCCGGCCGCTGCCACCGTGACCCGCGCGCGCATCGCGGGGGCAGAGCGGACGACCAGCCGGAAGCGCATCGGTGTCGCGAGAAGGACAAGCACCAAGGCCAGCAGCCCGGCCAGGAGCCAGAGCAGGACCGCGATCACTTCTTCTTGCCGTCCTTCTTGGCCGCCTTGTCGATCACGTGCGCCGCGACTTCGCTGATCGCCTCGGTGAGACCGCTCATCGCCTTCTTGATCGCCTCGACGCGCGCGCCGTTCTGGTCGAAGATGATCGCGCCGACGGGCTTGATGCCGCCGCCGGCGCCGCTTCCGCCCGATCCCGCCTTGTCGCCGGACGACCCGCCGGCGCCGAAGCCGAAGCCGTAGCTGACGATCGGGATCACCGTCGCCCCCTCGCGGTCGATCGGGTCGCCCAGCACGTTGCGGGCATTCAGAAGCCGGTCGAGTTCGTCGACGGTTCCCTTCAGGAGCTTTTCCACGTCCTGCATCAGGTCCTCCTTTCGGTTCAGGGCCTTTGCGCAGGGTGGGTGCGGCTCCCGCCGAACGCCTTGATTTGGGTCAGTTCCGCGATCTGGCCAAATCGGCGCCGCGGCAATAGGCTTTGTCCATGTGCGGACGGTTCGTCATGCAGCACCCGAACGAAGCGCTCGCCGAGATGTTCGAGGCGGCGCCCTCGAACGACCTGCCGGACGGACCGAACTTCAACGTCTGCCCGACGAACGACATCGCCGTCGTGACCTCGGCCGACGGGGCGCGGCGCCTGCGCAAGATGCGCTGGGGCTTCATCCCGCACTGGTACAAGACGCCCACCGACGGGCCGCTCCTGATCAATGCCCGGGCCGACACGATTGCCGACAAGCCCGCCTTCCGGGCCGCGGCGCGCGACCGCAGGTGCATCGTTCCCGCCTCGGGCTTTTACGAATGGACGGTGGACGGCAAGGCCAAGCTGCCGTGGTACATCCGCCGCGCGGACGGCGCGCCGCTGGCCTTCGCGGCGGTGTGGCAGGACTGGGGACCGGACGCGCTGCCCACCTGCGCCGTCGTGACAACGGATGCCAACGCGCCGATGTCGAAGATCCACCACCGGATGCCGGTGATCCTCGAGGCGAAGGACTGGCCGCTCTGGCTGGGCGAGGCCGGCCACGGCGCGGCGGTCCTGATGAAGCCGGCGGGCGAGGATGTGCTGGACTTCTACCGGGTGGATCCGAAGGTGAATTCGAACCGGGCGAGCGGCCCGGAACTGATCGAGCCGGTCGCGGCCTGAGGGAGGACGATGGCACTTTATCAAGGGCTCTTGCGGCGGGCCGAGGAGGGCCGCGCGATCCGCGTTGGCGTGATCGGAGCGGGCAAGTTCGGGACAATGTTCCTGGCGCAGGCCTTGCGTCTGCCGGGCGTGCACGTGGTCGGCGTGGCCGACCTGTCGCCCGAGCGGGCGCAATCGAACATGGCGCTGGCGGGATGGCCGGAAGAGCGGTTCGCCGGCTCGTTCGACGCGGCGCTGCAGTCGGGCGGGACCTATCTAGGCGAGAGCGCCGAGGCGCTGGTGGCGCACCCGGCGGCCGAGATCGTGGTGGAATGCACCGGCGATCCGGTCGTTGCCGTCGACCATCATCTCGCTTGCTTCGCGGCGGGCAAGCATGTCATCTCGGCGACGGTCGAGGCAGACGCGGTCTGCGGCGCGGCCCTGGCGAAGCGGGCACGCGAGGCCGGTGTGATCTACTCGATGGCCTATGGCGACCAGCCGGCGATGGTGTGCGAGCTGGTCGACTGGGCGCGGACCTGCGGCTTCGAGGTCGTCGCGGCGGGGCGGGGCCACAAGTGGCGGCCGGAATACCGCTTTTCGACGCCTGACACGGTGTGGGACCACTGGGGGCTGACGGCCGAGCAGGCCGAGCGCGGGCGGTTGAACCCGAAGATGTTCAACTCGTTCCTCGACGGGACGAAGCCGGCCATCGAGTCGGCGGCGATTGCCAATGCCTGCGGGCTTTCGGCGCCCTCGGGCGGGCTGGCCTATCCTTCCGGCTCCATCGATGATCTGCCGGCGCTGATGCGGCCTGCGTCCGATGGCGGGGTGCTGGAAGGCGAGGGGATGGTCGAGGTCCTGAACAGCCTCGACGCGGCCGGCGCGGAGATCCCCTACGATATCCGCATGGGCGTCTGGGTCTGCGTGCGGGCGACGACCGAGTACCAGCGGCGCTGCTTCGAGGAATACAAGGTGCGGACCGACGACACGGGCCGCTAT
>JBNLCA010000399.1:0-2806 GCA_050303575.1 Paracoccaceae bacterium | reverse complement strand
GACCAAAGCCTGGTCGGCATGGGCGCGACGGTGCTGAACGGGGCGAAGATCGGGCGGAACTGCCTGATCGGCGCCGGGGCGCTCATCACCGAGGGCAAGGAGATCCCCGACGGATCGCTGGTCGTCGGCGCGCCGGGCAAGGTGATCCGCCAGCTCGACGCGGCGGCGATCGCCGGGCTCAGGGCCTCGGCGCTGCACTATCAGGAACGCGCGCTCAGGTTCCGTGACGAACTCAGGCCGCTGGGATGATTGCGTCCTGAAAGCTCAGCGTCGCGACAAGACCGTCCGGCCGCCAGTCATAATCCAGCGTTCCGCCGTTCGCCGCGACCAGCGACTGGATGATCGCCGAACCGCTGGGAGTGTCCGGCACCTTGACGCCGTCGATCCCGGTTTCGCGCCAGACGATGCGGTAGGCGCCGCCCGGCTCGCAGCTCCAGCTCAGATCGACATGGCCCGTCTCCGAGCCGAGCGCGCCATGCTTGACGGCGTTCGTCGCCAGCTCGTGCAGCGTCAGCGTCACCGGCGTCATCAATGTGCGGGGAAGGGTGCAGTCCTCGTCCGAGAGCGAATATTGCGACGACCCGATCGGGGCATAGGCGGAAAGGATCGTCTGGCCCAGATCGCGAAGGTTCGTCGTCGGTTCCTCGTTCAGACCGAAGGTCTGCAAATGCGCCGCGCTCAGCGCGTGGAGCCGGCCGATGATCTTGTCGGCAAACTCGGGGACCGAGTCCGTCTCGCGTGCCGACATCCGGATGATCGAACTCATCACGTTGACCACGTTGCCCATCCGGTGGGTGAGTTCCCGGCGCGAGGTCTCCATGATCCGGTCGCGCCTGGCGCGCTTCTCGGTAACGTCGAGCTGCGAGCCGAAGAACAGGATCGTCTCGCCGTCCGCATCCTTGATCGGCCCGATCTGCAGCGCGTTGACGAAGGGCGTGCCGTCCTTCTTGAAATTCAGGATCTCGACCGTGTCGAGCCGTTCCGCCTCGATCGCATTGCGAATTTGGTCGATGCTGTCCTTGCGCGTGGCGCTGCCTTGCAGGAAACGGCAGTTCCGGCCGACGACATCGACGCGGTCGTAACCCGTCAGGTCCTCGAACGCCGCATTGACGTAAACGATCGGGTTGTCCGACTGCCTGGGATCGGTCAGGCAGATCGGCAGCCGCACCCGGTCGAGGATCTCGTCCAGACGCAGTGCCTTCAGGCGGTCTTCGGTCGTCATCGTGCCATGTGGCGCCATCTGTCATCCTTTTCGGCGCTGCCTAGAGGGCACTCCCCCGGGGATCAAGACCGGAGAAGGACATTCGTTTTCAGGCGCGGCCAAGGCCGGCGCATACTTCGTTTCAAGGATGGAAACGCCCATTCTGCGCCGAAAGTTCCGGCCGTTGCCCTTGACGCTGGGTCAGGTCGGAAGCAGCGCCGGCCCAGCCCCCTGCGGCCGGCGCTGCCGCGCTGGACGAGGGGCCCGGCGCTGTTCGGATCGGGTTGTCACGGCTTTGTGCCCCACACCTGCACGCAGGTGATCGAGGTGAAGACCGTGTCGGGATCGGCGAGATGGGCGCGTGTGTCGGCCAGAAGCCGGTCGAGCCGTTCCGGCGAGGTCAGGTTGCGGCCGAGGATCGTGCCGCGGAGCGACTCGACGGTCGCCGGCAGGTAATCGGACCAGGCGTCGCCCGAGCGGGTCCCGACGATGCACGGCCGGTAGTGGACATCCTGACAGCCGGCGGCGCGCATCTTGCGGAAAAGCTGCTGCGAGACGGGTTCGCTCTCGTGGCCCGGAAAGCAGGCGGCGAAGAGGCGGAAAAGCCCCGTCCAGGCGATATGCGGCGGGTAGCAGCGCAGCGTGTCGAAAGCGGCCTCCTGCATGGCGAGGATGCCGCCAGGCTTGAGAAGCCTGAGCGCCTCGTCGATCAGCTTGTCGGGGCCCCCGGCAGTCGAGGCGAGGAACCGCATGTGGACCAGATCGAAGGACACGTCGGGCAGCCCGGTGGCATAGGCATCGCCCAGCAGGTAGGTCGCGCCGACCGGCCCCCAGTCCCGCGCGATATCGAGGAAATCGGTGTCCGCATCCAGCCCGGTGACATTCTCGGCGCCTGCGCGGTCGGCCAGCACGTCGGTGATCCCGCCCGGCCCGCAAGCAAGATCGAGGCATTTCCAGCCCGGTTTAACACCGATCCGGTCCAGCATCGCGGCAGTGTCAGGTGCCCAGGCCTCGGTCTGGAGCCTCAGCCGCTCGACCTCGCCCGCGCGACGTTCGATCGGGTATTGTCCCGACGGCAGTGCGACCCGGTTCATGTCCCCTCCGCTGTTTCCGCAAATCCTAACAGTCGTTAACCGGCATTCAACCAATGGTTGCATCCCTGCGACGGAATGTCCGACTGCCCGAACTGTCAGCATGTTTACGTTACGTTCTCAGTTTCGGGTTGGAGACTCAGCGGCCGTAGACTATGTGTGTTCCGTTCCGGAACGGGTGGATGATGGCCGAGCTGCGCGACATCGAGGTGCGGGGTGCCCGCGAGCACAATCTGAAGAACATCGACGTGACGATTCCGCGCGACAAGCTGGTGGTGATCACCGGCCTGTCGGGGTCGGGAAAGTCGTCGCTGGCCTTCGACACGATCTATGCCGAGGGGCAGCGCCGCTACGTCGAGTCGCTCTCGGCCTATGCCCGCCAGTTCCTCGACATGATGCAGAAGCCGGAGGTCGATCATATCTCGGGCCTCAGCCCGGCCATCTCGATCGAGCAGAAGACGACCTCGAAGAACCCGCGCTCGACCGTCGGCACGGTGACCGAGATCTACGACTA
>JBNLCA010000398.1:0-6939 GCA_050303575.1 Paracoccaceae bacterium | reverse complement strand
GCGCCGCCGCTTCATGGCGCTTCCTGCCGGGGCGACGGGCTGGCTGGCGGCGCTGGGCGATCCGGCACTGGGCCGGTGCATCGCGCTCATCCTCGGGGACGCGCGGAACGACTGGACACTTGCGGAACTCGCCCGCGTGTCTGGCCTGTCGCGCACCACACTTTCCGAGGGTTCGAGGCGGTGCCGGACACCTCGCCGATCCGGTAACTGCGTGACTGCGACCTCACCCTGCCGGCGTCGCGCTTGGAACGACCGACCGGCCGATCGCGCGGATCGCCGAGGATGCGGGCCATGGCACCGACGCCGCCTTCAGCCGGGTGTTCGCACGGGCCCACGGACTGCCGCCCGCCGGCTTCCGGCTGAAACGCCGGGCCTGATCAGAAGTCGACGGCGATGCCCTTCTTCTCCCAGTCGCCGTAGCGGACGGGTTCGGGCCCCTCGCGGCCTCCGTATTCCTTTGGCTTGGGGTCCGATGTCGCCGCCTTGCGGCGTTCCTCGGCCTCGGCGAGGGCGCGGCGGGCTTCGGGTGGCAGGTCCTTGTCGGTCATCGGCGCTTTCCTCGGGCGTCAGGCTATTATAGGTGCGGCGCGCGGAAGGGCCAAGGATCGGAGGCGAGCGTGGCGGAAGCGGGTCTGGCGGCACGGCGGGCGGCACTGAGGCTGATCGACGGCGCGCTGGACGATGGACGGACGCTCTCCGAGCAGGCCGGGCGGCTCGAAGCCCTCGATCCGGCCGAGGCGGCACGGGCGCAGCGGCTTGCGGCGCTGACCTTCCGTCATCTCGGCCGCGCCGACCGGATGCTGAAGCCGCACCTGAGACGCCTGCCGCCGCCCACCGTCCAGAATGTCCTGCGCCTTGCCGTGGTCGAGATCCTCGAGGCCGGCGCCGCGCCGCATGGCGTGGTCAACGCCGCCGTTGCGCTGATGCGCGAGGGCAAGCGGACCGCGCACGCAGCGGGGCTGGTGAACGCGGTCCTGCGCAAGGTGGCGGATGCGTCCGGGTCGTGGGCACGGCTGCCGCCACAGGAGTTGCCGGGCTGGCTGCGCGGCCGGGTGATGTCGGCCTATGGCTCGAAGGGCGCCGCCGCCATCGAGCGCGCCCATGCAGCCGGGGCACCGCTGGACCTGACGCCGAAGGACGGCGATGCCGCCGCGCTGGCGGGCCGGCTGGGCGGCGAGGCGCTGCCAACGGGGTCCGTCCGGATCGCCGCCGACCGGCAGGTGACCGGCCTGCCGGGCTACGCCGAGGGCGACTGGTGGGTGCAGGACGCCGCTGCGGCGATCCCGGCGAAGCTCCTGGCGGTGCGGCCCGGCGAAAGGGTCGCCGACCTTTGCGCCGCGCCGGGCGGCAAGACGCTGCAACTGGCCGCCGCCAGGGCCGAGGTGACGGCGGTGGACGTCTCCGCACAGCGCCTCGCGCGGCTCGAGGAGAATCTCGCCCGCACCGACCTTGCCGCCCGGATCGTCGCCGCCGATCTCCTCGAATGGACCCCGCAGGATGGGTTCGACGCGATCCTCCTCGATGCGCCCTGCTCGGCGACCGGCACGATCCGGCGGCACCCGGAACTGCCCTTCATCCGCTCGGGCGCCGACCTCAAGACACTCTTCGTTCTCCAGGCGACGCTGATCGACCGGGCGGTGGGATGGCTGAAGCCTGGGGGAAGACTGGTCTATGCGACCTGTTCCCTCCTGCCCGAAGAGGGTGAAAAACAGGCGAAAGCTGCCCTGGAGCGGCATCCGGACCTGACGGCGGACCCGCTGACCGGCGATTGGCCCTGGATCGAGGAAAACTGGCGTTCCGAGGCCTCGGGATTGCGGCTCAGGCCCGACTTCTGGGCCGACAAGGGCGGCATGGACGGCTTCTACGCCACACTTTTCATTCGTCGCGCCTGAGCCCAATTACCCGGGTGGTGCGGCGCGCAAACGGCGGCTATGTTGGCGCAACGCCTGATTTTTGTATGAAGCCAAGGGTATGGCAGGGGCAACGGAAGTCGAACTCAAGCGGGCCAGGCGCGAAGCGCGGGCGAACGCGTTCCACGCACGATGGGCGAGCTGGGCAAGGGCGCCCAAGGGTTTTGCGGCCGAAACCGAGCCGCGGACGATTGGGGGATTCGGCCGAGGCCGCCAACTCCTTGCCGGACGCTACATGTTCGGCGGTCATCTGGTCGAAACCGCGCCCGGAACGCTGCTCTGGGATGCTGACGCGCCCGATCCCGCCTTCTTCGAGGATGCCAACGGCTGCGGCTGGATCGACGATCTTGCCGCCGTGGGCGACGGCGCGGCGCGCAAGCTTGCGCAGGCCTGGGTCTTCGGCTGGATCGACCGGTTCAAGCGCGGCAAGGGGCCGGGCTGGTCGCCCGCGCTTACCGGCCGCCGGATGCTGCGCTGGATCAACCATTCGCAGATGCTGCTTGCCGGGCAGGACGACGCCGGCAAGGCGCGCTTCTTCAAGTCGCTGGGCCAGCAATGCGTCTATCTTTCCCGCCGCTGGAACTCGGCCGAGCCGGGCCTGCCGCGAATCGAGGCGCTGTCGGGCCTGATCACTGCCGGCATGGTTCTCGAGGGCATGCAGCCGCGCGTCGGCCCGGCGATCACCGCGCTTTCCCGGGAATGCGAGCGCGACGTCGATGACGGCGGCGGCATCCCCTCGCGCAACCCCGAGGAACTTCTCGATCTCGCCATGCTGATCACGTTGACGACCAGCGCGATGGCGGCGGCCGGACAGGAGGTGCCCTCGGGAATTTCGGGGGCCCTGGCGCGAATCGTTCCGGTCCTGCGCGCGCTCCGCCATTCCGACGGCGGGCTCGCCCGCTTTCATGGCGGAGGTCGCGGCGCCGAGGGGCGGCTCGATTACGTGCTGGCAACCTCGGGCATCCGCAAGCTACCGGGCAAGGACCTGGCGATGGGTTTTGCCCGCATGGCCGCCGGCCGGACGACGGTGATCGTCGATGCCGAGGCGCCGCCCTCCTACGCGGGCGCCAACAATGCGCACGCCTCGACGCTGGCGTTCGAGCTGACCTCGGGCCGCCGGCCGCTGATCGTCAGCTGCGGCGCGGGCGCTGCCTCGGGCGGCCGCTGGCGCCGGGCCGGGCGCGCCACGCCGTCTCATACCGCGCTCTGCATCGACGGCGTGTCGTCGGCGCGTCTGGGCATGTGGGGCAAGAGCGAGATCCTGGTCGACGGGCCGAACGAAGTGACCGCCGAACGGCTGGCCGAAGATGGCGACGAGGCCTTCTCGGGCACCCATGACGGCTGGCTCGCCACACATGGCCTGACCTGCTACCGCGAGCTGACCCTTTCGCCCGACGGGCGGTCGCTGGCCGGGCAGGACATGCTCGCCGCGGCGTCTCCGGAAGAAAAGTGGCTGTTCGACTTCGCCATGGACGGGGTCATGCAGGGCGGCATTTCCTTCTCGGTGCGCTTTCACCTCCACCCCGATGCCGTCCCGCACGAGGCGCGTGACAACGACGAGGTGGTGATCGAGCTCCGCTCGGGCGAGGTCTGGGTCTTCCGCTACGAAGGCGCTGCCGAGCTCAAGATCGCCCCCTCGGTCTACCTCGAGAAGGGCCGGATCGAGCCACGCGCCACCAAGCAGATCGTACTTTCCTCCCGTGTCATCGATTATTCCGGCCAGGTAAGCTGGACCCTGTCGAAGACAGTCGATACTCCCTCGCACCTGCGGGACATCGAGCTTATCGACCGCGACACCGAAGTCTGGACCTGAGAGGACAGTAAGGCATGACCGATCTGGTGGCCCCGAAACGGGCCCTGATTTCCGTATCCGACAAGACGGGGCTGATGGAGCTGGCCGAGGCGCTGGCAGCGCGCAAGGTCGAGCTCCTGTCGACGGGCGGAACGGCGGGGATGCTGCGCGAGGCCGGGCTGAAGGTGAAGGACGTCGCCGACCTGACCGGTTTTCCCGAGATCATGGACGGCCGGGTCAAGACGCTGCACCCCAAGGTCCATGGCGGGCTTCTGGCGGTGCGCGACAAGGCCGATCACCAGGCGGCGATGGATGCGTTGGGGATCGAGCCGATCGACCTTCTGATCGTCAACCTCTACCCGTTCGAGGCGACGGTGGCGCGCGGCGCGGACTACGAGGAAACGGTCGAGAATATCGACATCGGCGGGCCGGCGATGATCCGTGCGGCGGCGAAGAACCACGACTGGGTGTCGGTCGTGGTCGACCCCGAGGATTATCCGGCGCTCCTGACCGAGATGGACGCAAACGAGGGCGCGACGACCCGTGCCTTCCGGCAGGATCTGGCGCAGAAGGCCTATGCAAGAACCGCGGCCTACGACGCGGCGGTCTCGACCTGGATGGCGGGCGCCATCGGCGAGGCCGCGCCCCGGCGGCGCGCCTTTGCCGGAACGCTCGCGCAGACGCTGCGCTATGGCGAGAACCCGCACCAGCAGGCGGCGTTCTACCGCGACGGTTCGTCCCGGCCCGGCGTTGCGACGGCGGTGCAGCACCAGGGCAAGGAACTGAGCTACAACAACATCAACGACACCGACGCGGCGTTCGAGCTGGTCGCCGAGTTCGCCCACGACGAGGGTCCGGCCTGCGCCATCATCAAGCACGCCAACCCCTGCGGTGTGGCCCGGGGCGCGTCGCTTCTAGAAGCCTATTCAAGGGCTTACGATTGCGACCGGACCTCGGCATTCGGCGGCATCGTGGCGCTGAATCAGCCCCTGGACGCGGCGACGGCCGAGGCGATCACCCAGATCTTCACCGAGGTCGTCATCGCGCCCGGCGCCTCCAACGACGCCAAGGCGATCTTCGCGGCGAAGAAGAACCTGCGGCTGCTGACCACCGAGGGCCTGCCGGACCCGACCAGCCCCGGCCTGACCTTCCGGCAGGTCGCTGGCGGGTTCCTGGTGCAGGACCGCGACAACGGCCGGCTGGCCGCTACCGGCCTCAAGGTTGTGACAAAACGCGGGCCGAGCGAGGCCGAGATGGCCGACATGCTCTTCGCCTGGCGCGTCGCCAAGCATGTCAAGTCGAACGCCATCGTCTATGCCAAGGGCGGCGCCACGGTCGGCATCGGCGCGGGCCAGATGAGCCGCGTCGATTCGACCCGCATCGCCGCGCGCAAGGCCCTCGACATGGCCGAGGTGCTGGGCCAGTCCGAAAGCCCGGTCAAGGGCGCGGCGGTCGCCTCCGACGCCTTCTTTCCCTTTCCCGACGGGCTTCTGACCGCGGCCGAGGCGGGCGCGACGGCGGTGATCCAGCCCGGCGGCTCGGTCAGGGACGACGAGGTGATCGCGGCGGCCGACCAGGCGGGCCTCGCCATGGTCTTCACCGGCATGCGGCATTTCCGGCACTGACATGCGTCTTACCTTCTGGACCGCGCTCATAGCCTTCCTGGTCGACCAGGCGTCGAAATACTACATCCTGCATATCCTCAGGCTCGACACGATCGGCCGGGTCGAGGTCGTGCCGCCCTACCTCAACTTCGTCATGGCCTGGAACGAGGGCGTCAACTTCGGCATTCTCCACGGCACCGGACGGTGGCTGCTGATCGCCCTGGCGCTCGGCATCTCGGCCGGAATCGCGCTGTGGGTCCGGCGCGGCGGTCTGCGCCCGATCGCGCTCGTCGGCGCCGGGCTTCTCATCGGAGGGGCGCTGGGCAACGTGGTCGACCGGATCATCTACGGCGGCGTCGCGGACTTCCTGAACATGTCCTGCTGCGGCATCCGGAACCCTTATTCCTTCAATGTCGCTGACATTTTCGTCTTTGCCGGCGCCTTCGCCCTGATCCTCTTCACCGGCAAGGAAAAGGCCAGTCCGACCGCCCGGGACAAGACCCCGTGACGAGGCGCAATTGATAGGCTAAACGGGGGCGGACCTGTTGGAGGGACGGATGACGTTTCGGACTGTGGCGCAAGTGGCGGCCCTGATCGCGGCGGCGGCGATGCTGTCGGCCTGCGGCAGCCGCAACAAGGAGCCGCAGCTTCTGAACATCCGGTCGGCCACGCCCGACGAGTTCGGGATTCTTCCGACCAAGCCCTTGCAGGAACCGGAAAACTACAACGATCTGCCGGCCCCCACGCCGGGCGGGCGCAACCTCGTCGACCCGACGCCGCACGAGGATGCGGTGGCGGCCCTGGGCGGCAACCCGAATGCCATCGTACCCTCGAACGACGTTCCCGCCGCCGATGGCGCGCTCGTCAACTACGCCGCCCGCTACGGCCGGTCGGCGGCCATCCGCCAGACCCTTGCCGCCGAGGACCTGGAGTACCGGCGGGAAAATGACGGGCGGCTGCTCGAGCGGCTCTTCAACGTCAACGTCTACTTCAAGGCTTACGAGCCGATGAGCCTGAACCAGCATGCCGAGCTGCTGCGCTGGCGCCGGGCCGGGGCGCGCACGCCGTCGGCGCCACCGGACCCGGAAGTTGAATACTAGGTGATCTGGGCCCGGGCGGCCTTGAATGCCGGGACTGTTGGCGTAGCTTTCATCCGATCAATCCGGGAGGAGCCCATGATCCGCACCCTGGGGCTGGCGCTTGCGCTGGCCATGCCGGCGGCCGCCGAGGAAGTCACTACCTTCACGCTTGAGAACGGCATGCAGGGCGTGGTGATCGAGAACCACCGCGCGCCCGTCGTGGTCCACATGGTCTGGTACCGGATCGGCGCCGCCGACGAGCCGCCCGGCAAGTCGGGCATCGCCCATTTCCTCGAACACCTGATGTTCAAGGGCACCGACGACCGCGCCGCCGGCGAGCTCTCTCGCCTGGTTGAGGCGAACGGCGGCTCGGACAACGCCTTCACCTCGTGGGACTACACAGCCTATCACCAGCGCGTCGCCGCAGACCGGCTGGACCTGATGATGGAGCTGGAAGCCGACCGGATGCGCGACCTCAACATGACCGAGGACGACGTCCTGACCGAGCGCGAGGTGATCCTGGAAGAGCGCAACCAGCGCACCGACAACGACCC
>JBNLCA010000397.1:0-4508 GCA_050303575.1 Paracoccaceae bacterium | reverse complement strand
TGGATGTCGAAGCTGGTGCCCAGAAGCTCCTGCGCCATGGCCGAGCATTCGATGTGCCAGCCGGGGCGGCCCCTGCCCCAGGGCGAGTCCCAGCCGGGAAGGTCGTCCGAGGAAGGCTTCCACAGGACGAAGTCTATCGGGTCTTCCTTGAAGGGCGCGACCTCGACGCGGGCGCCGGCGATCATGTCGTCGACCGAGCGGCCCGAGAGCTTGCCGTAGTCCTTGTAGGACCGGACGCGGAAGAGGACATGGCCGTCAGCCGCGTAGGCGTGGCCCTTGGCGATCAGGTCCGCGATCATCGTGACCATCGGGCCGATCCATTCGGTGGCGCGCGGCTCGGCGTCGGGGCGCAATGTGCCCAGCGCCTCCATGTCCTCGTGATACCAGCGGATCGTCTCGTCGGTGCGCTCGCGGATCAGTTCTTCGAGGCTGCGCGGATCGCCCGCCTCCTTGCGCGCCCTGGCGGTCGCGTTGATCTTGTCGTCGACGTCGGTGAAGTTCCGGGCATAGGTGACCTTGCCCCACCCCTGCTGCTTGGCCTCGTGTTTTAGAAGCCGGTAGAGCACGTCGAAGACGACGACCGCGCGGGCGTTGCCGAGATGGGCGCGGTCATAGACGGTCGGCCCGCAGACATACATGCGCACGTTCTTCGGATCGATGGGGGAGAAGTCCTCCTTCGTCCGCGTCTTCGTGTTGTAGAGCCTGATGCCCATGGTCCAACCCTCATGCCTCGCCCGGCGGGGTTAGCTCATTCGGTTTTCAAGGGAAACAGAAGAACGGCCCGCCTGACGGATGTCAGCCGATAATGCAGATGCAGATGTTGCAGGTGCCGTTCATGGGCGCTGTCATAGCTCATGCCGGCCGATCCGCCAAGAGGGTTGTGACAGTGGCGTTGAGCGCCCTTGGCCGAGGAGCCGCGCAAGCGCCGGGGTAAGCCTTCGGAGGGTATGCCCTGACTCCCTGTCCGGACGTGCCTCAGGGCCCGGCGAGCGCCCGGCGGATCTCGTCGCAGATGTCGTCGGTCGCGTGGTCCAGGTCCTCGGCCGGGCAACCGCCGCCGGGAAGGATGTCGGTTCCCTCGCGGCGGCCGGCGCTGTCGCCCGCCGGCTCCTCGGCCTCTTCCGGCTCGTCCGGCGGGTCGGCGCGGGAGAACTGGGTGACCATCGGCCCGGCGTTCGGGAAGGAGAGCGAGGTCTCGAGCGACGTCTCCGAGCAGCTGTAGCTCATGGTCAGCTCGGCCCCGCCGGGGACACTTACCGGCATCGTGTGCGAACCGTGCTCGTCGGTCATGGTGACCTGGCCGGACATGCCGCCGGCCTCCTCGCAGATGTTGAGCGTGCCGCCCTCGGCCGACCAGCGCCCGGCCGAGCCGAAGCTCTGGCCCTGGCCGTCGCCGCGCGCGTCGTCGAACTGCATGGTCAGCTCGCCACCGAACGGCAGCGTGAAATAGCTGCCGTCGCCGCGATAGGTGACGGGCCCGGGCTGGACGTTGGCACTGGTGATCGAAATGCCGTGGGCGCGCATCCATTCGACCGCGCCGCCGCCCGACTGGACCCAGGTGCCGACAAGGCAGGCGTCGATCCGGTCGCTGCCGGCGCAGGGGCCGCAGCCGGCCCGGCGTTCGGCCTCGATGTCGCCCGAGACGCGGCCGTCGCCGGTGTTCAGCCCGGCGAAAAGGTAGGTGCCCTGCCCCGAGCCCTCGCGGGCGTCGACCTCGGCCGGATAGGCGACCCATCGGCCGCCGTCGGCCGGCCGCGCCGAGAGCGCAACGACATTCGGCGCGCCCCGGTTGCTCCATTCGCCGCAGGAATAGCGCGCCCGGCCCAGCACCAGCACGAACGGATCGAGCGGCAGGCTTTGTGTCCGGTCCTCATCGAAGAGGTATTCTTCCGGCTCATCGCCGTAGTTCAGCGCCGCGCCCTGCGGGTGCGGAATCTGGCGGTCGGCCCAGGCCTGGGCGAAGCGCAGCCACTCGTCGGGGGCGAGGATCGCCCGCATCGCGGCCCGCTGCGCGGCGGCATCGTCCGACCCGGCCATCTGGTGGAGCGCCGGCATCAGCCCTTCCAGACCGCGCTCCGCCCCGAACCACCACCAGAAGACGGCCATCGAGTAGGAGAGATCGTAAAGCGGCGCGTCGTCCGCGGTCTCGCGCGCGAACCGGCCGGCACGGTCGAATACGTCGCCTACCCCGTCGATCGCCGAGGCGGCGAAAAGCTCGGCCGCGCCCTCGGCCCACCAGGCGCCGCCGCCGCCCATAGTATCGACCTGCGCGGCGCCGAGGCTCGCCTCCTCGACGCAGTGGAACATCTCGTGCGCGACGACATAACCCGCCGTCGCGGGCGCGGTGGCGCGGGTCTGGGCGGCGAAGATGGTGATGTAGCATTCCCCGGCAAGCCGGCCGTCCGCGGCACGCCCACCGATGGCGGCGGCAAGGGTCCGGTTGGTCGCCGCCTCGTCCGAGCCGAGGGGAACGGCGAGGTCCTCGAGGATGAGGATGGTGATGTCGTCGGTCTCGAACCGGCCGAGCCGGCCGAAGGCCGCGGCGGCCTGCCGCGCGCCCCGCTCGATGGCGGCGAGCTCGCCCGAGCCGACGAGCCAGCCGACCGAAATGTCATGGATCGCGCGGACGGAGCGGTCACCGGCCGGCGTCGGAAAGCTGAATTCGAAGGCGGTGACGCAGTCGATCGTCGTCGCCGTGCCCTCGTTCACGCCGGGCATGCCGAAGCCCTTGAGGTAGGCCGGATCGGAACAGTCGCCGAAGGCCCGTGCCGGGCCGGACCAGCCGAGGGCGAGAAGACAAAGGCCGAGGCCCGTGATCAGTGCGCGCATGTGTTCCCCTCCGGCCCTTGGGTCGAGCCTAGACCGGAACGGGTTCAATGTTGACCCGCGTCAGTAAAGGATGCCGTGCGCCGTCAGGGCGGCGTGGAGCGGGCCCTCGTAGGGCAGGATCTCGAGATGGGTGTGGTGAACCTGGAGCTGGGCGCCCTCGATTGCGGCGACCCGTGCCCGCGCCTCGGCCTCGGTCGCGAAATCGCTGGGCGCAGCGATCAGGGCTGGCGGGCCCGAGGTCGGGACGCGGATCACGGCATAGCGCATCAGAAGGCGAAAAGGCCGATGACGGTCGCCGGGCGGACGGGCTCGGTGGTGCCATCGGGCAGGACCCGGCGGGCAGAGCGCAACCGAGCCTGCGACGAGCCGGGAATGGCCGCCTCGGCGGCGATCCGGTCAGCCTCGCTGACGCGCGCCGCCTCGCAAGCGCCGCGCTTGTTCCACAGCCTGCGCGAGATGGGTCCGTCAACGGCGCTGGAAATGACGTGGCCCGCCACATCGTTGCGGCGCACCCGGCCGCTGTCAGCGAGGGTCTTGATCGCCTCGGCGATCAGAACCGCGGACTGGTGGAATGTCATCTCGGAAATCTCCGCCTCGCGCCGCGTCGGTGTCCCGTCGAGATTACAGTGGCGCGCGACGAAAACCCAGTCGTGGACCATGTAGGCCGGCGCATAGCCCCAGGGCGAGAAGCCGTTGAAGAATTGCCCGATCCTCGGGATCGATCCACCGTCGGTATACATCATCTCGGGCCGGATTTCCCTGCCGCCGGTCGATGGTCCGGAAAAGCGGAGCGGGTCGCGGGGATTGGGCACGTAGACGAACTTCCCGTCACCCGACCGCCCGCCTTCGCCGACCCACATGACGAAAAGACTGCCCTTGAAGTCGCCGCGCTCGACCTTGGCGTAGTCGACATGACCGCAGGCGGCGAGAAAGGCGAAGATCACAAGGAAATGCAGTTTCATGAGCTTGCTCCAATATTCGAGTCGAAAAAGGTCAGTGTGGCCTTGCCGGAGGCATCCGGCAACCGGGCGCTCCCCTGCCCTTTCCAAGGCCCCGGCCCGGCGCTAAGACGGGCGCATGGACATTCTTTCCAAGATCAAGGCCTACAAGCTGGACGAGGTCGCCGCCCGCAAGGCCGAGCGGCCGCAGGCCGATGTCGAGGCGGATGCGAAGGCCGCGCCTGCCGTCCGCGACTTCACCGAGGCGCTGCACAAGGCGAACCGGACCGGATACGGCCTCATCGCCGAGGTCAAGAAGGCCTCGCCGTCGAAAGGGCTCATACGGGCGGATTTCGATCCGCCGGTGCTGGCGAAAGCCTACGAGGCGGGCGGCGCGGCGTGCCTTTCGGTCCTGACCGACACGCCGTCGTTCCAGGGCGCGGACGCGTTCCTCGTCGCCGCGCGCGAGGCGGTCGAACTCCCGGTCCTGCGCAAGGATTTCCTCTACGATCCCTACCAGGTCGCCGAGGCGCGGGCGCTCGGGGCGGACTGCATCCTGATCATCATGGCTTCGGTCTCGGACGCGCAGGCGGCCGAGCTCGAGGCGGCCGCGACCGAATGGGGCATGGATGCGCTGATCGAGGTTCACGACGAGGCGGAACTGGACCGCGCGAGCCGGCTGAAATCCTGCCTGATCGGGATAAACAACCGCAATCTCAAGACTTTCGAGACCACGATCGA
>JBNLCA010000396.1:0-7231 GCA_050303575.1 Paracoccaceae bacterium | reverse complement strand
GATTTGGAGAAGTGGGATCTGGCGGTAGAGGATTGCCGCGCCGCGCTGGAGCGCGATGCCGAGAACGAGGATGTGGTCTTCTTCCTGGCCCGCGCGCTGAGCTTCGCGGGCCGCCCCGCCGAAGCGCTTGCAGTCGCGGATGAAGGGCTGATCCTCCACGACGACGTGGCACGAATCCATGCCGAGCGGCTTTGGGCGCTCTGGCTGACGGGACGGCAGTCGCTGGCCTTGGCGGAATACCAGGCGTTGATCCGGCGCTTCCCGGACGACCCGAGCCTTCTGGATTTTTTTGCCGGCACGAAGTGAACCGGCGACGCCTGGGCGATCCCCGCTCGCCGGAACGCGCCGGTCCGCGCTGCCCGGCGAACATTGGGAAACCCTTTGGTTACAATGATAAACCGTCGGTTGACGGCGTGGCGCGGGTTGAAACTGAATGTTTCGGCCGGTTCTTCGTCCTGCCTGTCCGGGACCACATTTCCGACATTCTGGGGGGCGACGAACGGGGCATGATCCGCATGTCCCTCCGCCGTTATGTTCCGATGCCGCTTGTCGAGGTGGCGATCTTCGTGCTGCTGATCCTCGCCGGCCTGACGGGCTGACCGAACCTGGCGGCCCGCCACCGGCGGGACCGGCCCTACTCCCCGGCCAGAGCCGCCTCGATCACCGGACGGACGCGCTTTTCATAGACTTCGCGCGTCAGCGGCCCGGCAAAGCGCAGGCGGACCACGCCGTCGCCGTCGATCACGTAGGTCTCTGGCACGCCATAGACACCCCAGTCGATGGCCGTCCGGCCGGTCGCGTCGGCGCCGAGCGCCTCGAATGGGTCGCCGAGCTCGTCGAGGAAGGCCAGCGCCTTCACCGGGTCGTCCTTGTAGTTGATGCCGTAGATCGGGACGGTTTCGCCGATTTCCATCAGGATCGGATGCTCGGCGCGGCAGGGCTGGCACCAGCTTGCCCAGTAGTTCACCAGCTTGACGCCGGGGCCGCGCAGCAACTCGTCGGTGAAGGCCGGCCCATCGAGGTCGGTCAGGACCACCGGCGGCACCACGCGCCCCTCGAGCGTCGAGGGCAGCGCGTCGGGATCGTCGCGCCACATGCCGCCGAGGAACAGCCCCGCCAGAGCGGCGAAGATCGCCGGCGGAAGCAGGATAAGGGGCTTAACCGCCATTATTTTCTCTCCGCGCCTCGGCCTCGGCCAAGGCCTTCTTCACCCGCGCCGCCCGCCAGAGGCTGAGGCCGACCAGCACCGCCAGAAGCCCGAGCGCCGCAGCGTAGGACCCGAGGACGGCGCCCGCATATTTTCCCAGGTCCGGCATCAGGCCGCCCTCTCCCGCGCCTCGATCGCCATCAGGCGGCGCAGGCGGATCTCGGTCCGCATCCGCAGGAAGAGGAGCGCCACGAAGAAGAAGCCGAAGCCCACGAGGCTGAGGACCAGCGGCTGCCAGAAGACATCGGCCACGTTCTCCTTTTCGTCGAGCGAGAGCGACGCGCCCTGGTGCAGGCCCTGGTTCCAGAAGACCGTCGCCCAGCGCGAGACCACGGCGAAGACCGAACCGACGAGGCAGAGGACCGAGGTCAGGTCAGCCGCCGCGTCGGGGCTTTCGATGGCGGCCCAGAGCGCCATATAGCCCAGGTAGAAGAGGAAGAGGATCAGGAACGCCGTCAGCCGCGGATCCCAGGCCCACCATGTGCCCCACATCGGCTGGCCCCAGATCGCCCCGGTGACGAGCGCGATCAGCGTCATCGTCACGCCGATGGGCGCAGCGGCCTTGGCCGCCAGCGCCGAGACATGGTGCCGACGGATCAGCCAGACAAGCGACGCGATCAGCATCATGAACCAGATGCCGGTGGCGAAGGTGGCCGAGGGGACGTGGATATAGATGATCTTTACGGTCGAGCCGAAGTTCTCGGCCTCGGGCGTGAAGAAGAAACCCCAGACGAGGCCGCCCCCGAGCGTCAGCGCCGCCGCAGCCGTCAGCCACGGCAGGAGCAGCCCTGAAAGCCGCATAAAGCGGGTCGGATTGGCATAGTCCCAGATCGACATCGGCGGCTTGGCTTCCTTTCGGACGATGCTCTCTATCACATGGAGAAGTCAGCGCAAATTGACGCGGATTGCCGCAGCCGCGGCAAAGGGCAGAAGCGCGGCTGCGCCTAGCGTGACGGCGGTGAGGAGGAGGAGCGAGGTGCCCCCGCCGGTCCCTTCGGCGCCGCGCCGGACGGCTTCCGCGCCGAAGATCAGGGTCGGCACGTAGAGCGGCAGGACGAGAAGCGAGAGCAGGAGCCCGCCGCGCTTCAGCCCGACGGTGAGTGCCGCCCCGAAGGCGCCGATCATCGAGAGCGCGGGCGTCCCAAGTGCCAGCGAGGCAACGAGCCAGCCATAGGCCTCGGCCGGCAGGTTCAGGAGGATGCCGAGGACCGGCGCGGCCAGCGTGAGCGGCAGGCCCGTCACCAGCCAGTGCGCCAGCGCCTTCGCCGCCACGACACCCTCCATCGGCATTGGGGCGACGGCGAGAAGGTCGAGCGATCCGTCCTCGAAATCGGTGTGGAAGAGCCGGTCGAGCGAGAGGAGGCAGGCCAGAAGCGCCGCGACCCAGAGGACGCCCCCGGCGATCCGCGAAAGCGCCGCAGTCTCGGCGCCGACCCCGAACGGCACCAGCGTCACCACGATCAGGAAGAAGGCCAGCGCGAGGCCGAAACCACCGCCGGCGCGGAAGGCGAGGCGGAGGTCGCGGATGAGAAGCGCCCTCATGCGAAATCCCCGCTCAGGAACGGGTCGGGCGCTGCGGCCTCGCCGGTCGCACGGAAGGGCGTCAGGTCCATCAGCCGCGCGTCGAGGCCGAGATCGACATGGGTGGCGATCAGCGCCGCCCCGCCCCCGGCCAGATGCGACCGGACGGCACCGGCGAAAGCGGCGACCGACGCGGCGTCGAGCGAGACGGTGGGCTCGTCCAGCACCCAGAGCGGCCGGCCGGTGACCAAGAGACGGGCGAGGCCCAGCCGCCGCTTCTGGCCGGCCGAGAGGTTCTGTGCCGGGCGGCGGGCGAGCGGGCGCAGATCGAACGCATCGAGGGCCGGGCCGATATCCGTGCGGCCGAAGACCGAGGCCCAGAAGGTGAGGTTCTCGGCCACCGTCAGCGTCGCCTTCAACCCGTCGGCATGTGCGGCATAGGCGATGGCATCCGGCGCCGCCTCGATCCGGCCGGCAAGCGGCGGCTGGAGGCCGGCCACCGTCCTCAGAAGCGTTGTCTTGCCGATGCCGTTCGGTCCGCGCAGGACCAGCGCCTCGCCCTGCGGCAGCGCGAAGCTGACGCCTTGCAGGACGGGCACGCCGCCCCGCGCACAGGCCAGATCGGTGACGGTCAGCAGCGCCCTGCCCTCCTCGGTTCCGGACCTAATGGCGGGAAACCGGGGTCGGAGGCAAGGGTCGACGGGCCGGCGACCGCGTGTGAGGTGGCATCTCCGGTCGCTGATCGAGGCGCCGTCGTCCCGGCCGACATCCCGACGGTTCCGTGGAACGATATGTCTCAGACCGGCAAGAGCGCGACGCCGACCCGGCGGCCCTCGGCGAGGAGCATGTTGTAGCTGCGCGCCGCGGTGGGCGAGGCCATGATCTCGACCCCGATACCGGCGCCTTCCAGCGCCTGCCGGAATGCTGCGGGGAGCGGCGCAATCTCGGCGCCGGTGCCGACGAGGACGACATCGACGCTACCCGCAGCGGCGACCAGCGCGGAGAGGTCGTCCCAGCCGCCCCAAGAGGAGACGCCGGTGGGCAGGATCAGGACGGCACCTTCGTGCACGGCGCCCTTCAGGCGGAAGAACCCCGGCCCGTAGCCGTCGACCGGGACGGCATCGTTATAGGTGATCTCGGTCAGTCGCATGGGCCGAACCTAGGCCTCACCGCGCCCGAGGGCAAATCACGCCTCGGGCTCGGCGAAGCGGGTGCCGGCAAGCTGGTCGCCCGGCGCCGCAGGCGGGTTGCGATTGAGACCGAGGAACAGGACCACGTTCTTTGCCACGTAGACCGACGAATAGGTGCCGACGATGACGCCCCAGGCGATGGCGAAGACAAAGCCGCGGATCACGTCGCCGCCGAAGATCAGCATGGCGATGAGCGCGATGAGCGTGGTGCCCGACGTGAGCACGGTGCGGCTTAGCGTCTCGTTCACCGAGATGTTCATCACATCCCTGAGCGGCGTCGTCTTGTACTTCACCAGGTTCTCGCGCAGCCGGTCGAAGACGACCACGGTATCGTTGATCGAGTAGCCGAGGATGGTCAGCAAAGCCGCCACGATGGTCAGGTCGAACTTCAGCTGGAAGAGCGAGAAGAGCCCGATCGTCAGGAAAAGGTCATGCGCCAGCGCGACGACCGCGCCCAGCGCGTACTGCCATTCGAAGCGCAGCCAGATGTAGATCACGATGCCCGCCGAGGCGGCGAGGACGGCCAGGATGGCCGACCAGATCAGCTCGCCCGAGACTTTCGGCCCGACCGATTCCACCTGGGTGAACTCAATACCGGGGTCGGCGCCCTTCAGCGCTGCCTCGACGGCATTGATGATCTCGGGCGTGATCGCTTCCTCGCCGTCCTGGGCCTGGATCTTGATCTGCGCGACGTTCTCGTCCGGCCCGAAGGTCGGATCGAATACCTCGGTGATGGCGACGTCGCCCAGGTTCAGGGGCTGGATTGCCTGCCGGTAGGCGCCGACATCGACGGCGTTGGGCGACTGCGTGCGTATCGTCGTGCCGCCCTGGAAGTCGATGCCGAAGTTCAGGCCCATGAAGGCCCAGACGACGAGCGAGAGGATCACCAGCGTGACCGATCCGCCGAAGGTGACCTTGGCGTGCCGGAAAAAGTCGAAGCTGGTGTTGTCGGGTACGAGCTTGAGACGCATGTCCGGACCCCTCAGACGACGATGGTCCGCGGCCGCTTCCAGGCGAACCACGTCGCCATGATGAGCCGCGTGACGAAGAAGGCGGTGAAGACCGAGGTGCAGATGCCGATGCCGAGCGTGATGGCAAAGCCGCGCACCGGGCCGGCGCCGACCGTATAGAGGATCACCGCGGTCAGGAACGTGGTGATGTTGGCGTCGATGATCGCGGTGAGCGCGTTCTGGTAGCCGAGCTCGATGGCGCGGGCCGGGCCCTTCGCGATCCTCAGTTCCTCGCGGATACGCTCGAAGACCAGCACGTTGGCGTCGACCGCCATGCCGATGGTCAGGACGATACCGGCGATGCCGGGCAGCGTCAGCGTGGCGCCGAGCGCAGAAAGCACCCCGAAGATCAGGCACATGTTGATGGCAAGGGCGGCGGTAGCGAAGACACCGAACAGGCCGTAGCTCGCCACCATGAAGACGACGACCGCCACCATCGAGATGATCGCCGCGATCTTGCCGGCGTCGATCGAATCCTGGCCAAGTTCGGGGCCGACCGTGCGCTCCTCGAGGAAGGTCAGGCCCGCTGGCAGCGCGCCCGCCCGCAGAAGGATCGAGAGGTTGGTCGATTCCTCGACAGTAAAGTTGCCGGTGATCTGGCCCGAACCGCCGCGGATCGGCTCTTGGATCACCGGAGCCGATATGACCTTGCTGTCCAGCACGATGGCGAAGAGCGTGCCGACATTCTCGGCCGTGTAGTCGCCGAACTTGCGGGCGCCGGTGGGTCCGAACCGGAAGGTGACCGAAGGCCTTCCGTTCTGGTCGAAGGCCGGCTGCGCGTCGACCAGATCCTCGCCGGTGACGACGGCGGTCGGCTCAAGCCGGTAATAGACATCCTCGTTGTCGGCGTCGGGCAGGATCAGCAAGCGCTCTCCCGGCGGCGGGTTCGGATCGCTGGTCGCGCCGCCGATGACCGGGTGGAAGGTCAGCTGCGCGGTGGTGCCGATGATTTCCTTGAGTTCGGCGGCCGAGCCGACGCCCGGAACCTCGATCAGGATCCGGTCGGTGCCTTGGCGCTGGATTGTCGGCTCGCGCGTCCCGGCGGCGTCGATCCGGCGGCGCACCACCTCGACCGACTGTTGCAGGGTTCGGTCGTCGGTCGCCAGACGTTCGGCCTCGGAGAGGCGGATGACGAGATCGGCGCCCTCGGCCGTCACCTCGTAGTCCACCGAGCCCGCCCCGGTCAGCGAAACGACCGGCCGGGCGAGAGCTTCGACCACCTCGACCGCGCGCGCCATGCCCTCGGGCTGCGAGATGCGCACGCGCAACTCGTCCAGGGGGCCGTCTGGCCGGTTCTGCCGCTGGATCGTGCCGATCGTGGCCCGCTCTTCCCTCAGCGCGTCGCGCACCTCGGGCCAGAATGCGTCCATCCGCGCCTTGTAGACGTCGGAAAGATGCACTTCGGCCAGAAGATGCGCGCCGCCACGCAGGTCGAGGCCCAGATTCACCAGCCCCGATGGCAGCCAGCCCGGCCAGGCATCGCGCGCCGCCGCCAGTTCCGGTGTTTCAGATCCGCCCCGATTTTCGATCGCCGCGACCGCGTCGTTATGGCCCTCGACCCGCGAATAGAAGGCGTTCGGCATCGCATTGAGCAGGCCAAGGGCACAGACGCCCCAGATCAGCACCTGCTTCCAGAGGGGAATCTGAAGCATGTCAGTTCGAGTTCGCCGGCTCGGTCTTGTTCAGCACGTTGGTGATCGTGTGGCGGATCACCCGGACCTTGACGCCCTCGGCGATCTCGACCTCGACTTCCTGCTCGTCGATCACCTTTGTGACCTTGGCCTTGATGCCACCCTGGGTGACGACCTGGTCGCCCTTCCTGAGCGCCGAGACCATGGCCTGGTGTTCCTTCATCTTCTTCTGCTGCGGGCGGATCAGGAAAAACCACATGATCCCGAATATGAGGACCATCGGCAGCAGCATTCCGGCGACGGACTGGCCGCCGGCTCCGGCGGTCTGGGCATAGGCGGCGCTCACCAGCATCGAGCATTCTCCGTTCTTGCGGGGCGCCTGCCCCGAATTTCGCGCGCACCCTAGTGTCGGGCCTTGTCGATGGCAAGGCGGCGCAGGGTTGAGCGCATGTGGGGCCGAGGGATCGCCTCGACAACCCCGGTCAGTCGAGCCAGCCCTCGCGTGTGGCTTTGGCAACACCAAAGGCGCCGGCACCCTCGTAGGCGGCCATGCGGCCGAGGTTGAACCAGAAGGCCAGCGCCTCGCGCAGGGTCATCATCGTGCGGGGGAAGCGCGAATTGGGCGTCTCGGCGCGGAACCGGTCGGAAAAGGCAAGGCCGACATGTTGCGGC
>JBNLCA010000395.1:0-4559 GCA_050303575.1 Paracoccaceae bacterium | reverse complement strand
GGATCGACGCTCGCCTCGGCGAAGTCCAGACCCGCCATCCGGCACAGGAGCCAGCCGCGAAGCGACCAGGACGAGTAGTTCCGGGATGAAATCGTAAGCGTTGCCTGCGCCATCTTGCCCCCGACTGCCCGATCCTTCGGCAGAACCTGCCTTTGTTCTCGCACGCGCGGGGAAGGCTGAATAGCGTTAGAGGCAACCGGGGAGCCGTGATCGCCATGCTTTACGCAGCCTACCAGGGACTTGATGATTTTTTTGGCCTTTTCCGGTCGGGCGCGACGGTCGGCCTGTCGCTGGTGCCGCGTGCCAGGGGGCCGTTCGCGGCGCTGTACCGGCAGGGCGCGGCGATGCTGGAGATGGTCACCCGCTTCCGGCTGACCCATTCAAGACCCGATTACGGCATCCGCTCGGTCCGGATCGGCAACCGCGACGTTCCGGTGACCGAGGAGGTCGTGCTGGACCTGCCGTTCGGCCAGCTCCTGCATTTCAGGCGCGACACCGACGTGGCGCAGCCGAAGGTGCTTGTCGCGGCACCGCTCTCGGGTCATTTCGCCACGCTGCTGGCCGGAACGGTGAAGACGCTTCTGAAGGACCACGAGGTCTACATCACCGACTGGAAGAACGCCCGCGACGTGCCGAAGGGCGCCGGGCTCTTCGGGGTCGACGACTATGTCGACTACCTGATCCGCTTTCTCGAGGAGATCGGCCCGGGCGGCCATATCCTGGCCGTCTGCCAGCCCTGCGTGCAGGCGCTGGCCGCCGTGGCCGTGATGTCCGAGGACCGCAATCCGGCGACGCCCCTCACCATGACGCTGATGGCCGGGCCGGTCGACGTGCGCGAAAGCCCGACGGCGGTGAACGCGCTTGCCCACGACAAGCCGCTCGACTGGTTTCGCCACAATGTCATCGCCACCGTTCCGGCGCGCTATCCGGGCGCCGGGCGGCGGGTCTATCCGGGGATGGTTCAGTTGACCGCCTTCATGACCATGAACATGGAGCGTCACAAGGCGCAGCATCGCAAGCTCTACGAGCACCTCGCCGCAGGCGAGATGGAGGCGGCCGAGCGGATCAAGGAGTTCTACGACGAGTATTTCGCCGTCCTCGACCTCACCGAGGAGTTCTATCTCGAAACCATCGACCGAATCTTCCAGAAGGCCGAACTCGCGACCGGGGACTTCACCTATCGCGGGCGCACCGTCTCGCCGGGAGCGATTCGGCGGACGGCGCTCCTGACGGTCGAGGGCGGGCGCGACGATATCTGCGGGCTGGGCCAGACCTCGGCGGCGCACGATCTCTGCTCGTCGCTGCGCCCGCATCTCAAGCGTCACCATCTCCAGGCGAACGTCGGCCACTACGGCGTCTTCAACGGGAAGAAGTGGGAGCACGAGATCTATCCCGTTGTCCGCAACATGATCCTGGCGATGGAATAGGCCCCGCTGGTCGTGCACAAGGCCGTGCGCAGACCGCATAGTCCTCAGGTTTATGGCCGTTTCCCGGGGGTTTATAGACCCCGGTCTAAACCCCTGTCCAATGGTCCGGGCGGTCCGTTCAGGGCTTTGTCGTATGGCCGGCGGCCGAGCGGGGCCGCCACCTAACCGGAGGACGGACCCATGAAACGCATTCTTCTGACCACCGCCGCGATGGTCTTCAGCGCCACGATGGCCAGCGCCGCGATCGATACCGCCGCGCTTGTCTCGCAGCTTCAGGACGAGGGTTACACGCATATCGAGGTCAAGGTCGGGCCGACCCAGACCAAGGTCGAGGCGATCGACGGCAACCGGAAGATCGAAACGGTCTATGACAACGAAACCGGCGCGGTCATCAAGTCCGAGACGGAACGGGTGCGCAACGGCGAGGACACCTCGACCGGTGTCGAGGTCAGCCAGTCGGACAAGGACTTCGTCGACGGCGAAGATGACGATGACGATCATCGCGGAAGTGGTCATGATGACGACGACGACGATGACGACGACGACCACAGCGGCAGCGGCCACGACGGTGACGACGACGACGACCATGATGATGACCACGGCGACGATCACGACGACGATCATGGCGACAACAGCGGCCACGGGTCCGACGACGACTGAGTCCGCCACCACGGACAGCCCGCGCCCGTCCCCCTGGCGCGGGCCCTTTGAGGCGGCCCGGTCCCGTATTATGGTCGGACCGGGCCGTCCGCCATGTGACAGGTGAGGAGATGAGGCGCAGGACATTCATCGCGATCGGACTTGCCGCGGCGCTGACCGCGACGGGCGCGGCTGCGCAGTCGATGCAGGACCGGCTGATCGCGCAGCTTCAGGCCCAGGGCTATACCGAGATTCGCATCTCGACGACGCTGCTGCGCCGAACCCGGATCGTCGCGATCGCTAGCGACCAGCGGCGCGAGATCGTCTTCAATCCGCGCACCGGAGAAATCCTGCGCGACGTCTGGCAGGCGCTGGGCGGCTCGGACCCGGAGGGCGGCAAGATCATGTCGCCCGGCGGCGAGGGCGGCGGCAACAGCGGGAGCGGCGGCCACGGCGGTGACGATGATGATGACGACGACGATGACGATGACGACGATCACAGCGGACCGGGCGGCGGAGGCGGCGACAACAGCGGGCCGGGCGGCGGCGACGACGACGATTGACGGAGGAGGCGGCACGGGCTGACATCCCGGTCGCAGGCATCAAGGTTCGAGGAGTGCGGGGTAGTCTTTTCGTTCTCGGGATTCTTCTGGTCCAGGCGCTCTGCGCCTTCTTTTTCGTGTCCGATATCCTGTCTTCGGTCTTCGGCTTCCAGACCACGCCCATTGCCTGGGAAACGCGCGAGCTGATCGAGATCGGCGCTGCGGTCGGGCTGATCCTCGGGCTGGTGCTGGGTGCGGTGGCGCTTCGCCGCTCGATCCGCGACCGCCACGTCGCCGAGGAGAAGCTTCGCCGCGCCTCGGGCGCCTTCATGGACCTGCTGAACGAGCGGCTGGACCAGTGGGGCCTGACCCCGGCCGAGCGGGACGTGGCGCTGTTCGCGATCAAGGGCCTCTCGACGCAGGAAATCGCCGCGTTAAGGCGGACGAGCGAAGGCACGGTCAAGGCGCAGACGGCCGCGATCTACCGCAAGGCGGGGGTGACCGGCCGGCCGCAGCTTCTGAGCCTCTTCATCGAGGACCTGATGGACGACACTCCCGCCGCGGCACAGCAGACCCAGCCCGATCCTCAGACGGAAACGCCGCTGCCGGTGAAGTGAAGCGACATGCCCGGCCCGGCGACTTCTTCTCGCACCGGACCGGGGAGGGCGCCGCTGTCGTCAGCTTTGGTCAGCCCTTTCGGATCGCGTGCAGCGCGACGCCTGCCGCGATGAGGGCGGCAACAGTCCAGGTCGCAACGTCGTTGCCGTGAAGATGCGGTCCGGGCTGGACATGCGCCAGCGCCGGTGACGCGGTGAGGGCAAGGATCGGGGTCAGGTACTTCACAGGTCGTTTTCCTTTCTTCTGCTCGCCAGGAAATCGCGGATGTCGAGAAGCGATTTCTCGTCGCTCGAGACGTAGACGAGCGCCATGTTGGTCCGCTCGCGCACCATCGCGCCGGGGAAGGGCAGGTAGCTCAGCTCACGCGAGCCGAACGAAGGCGACGCGGTGCCGACCTGCCACTCGGTCTTCAGCTCCACGTCCACCAGTTTCAGCGCCGTCGCGCCGCCGCGTCCCGGCCGCTCGAACGGCACCCCGGCGAGGCGGAGGTAGGACGCCTTGTCGGCCGCCTGGACGAACCCGTCGATGAACTGGGTGGCAAGGATCTGAAGGTCGGCCGCCGCGTCCTCGTCATGCATGTGGGAATGCAGATGCTCGCCGTGGGCGTGGTTGTGGCCGTGCCCGTGGAGGTGGTCGTGCGGGTGATCGTGGCGATGATGCCCGTGGCCGTGGTCGTGGTCGTGGTGATGATGGTCATGTGGCATTGGACCACCTCTTTCCCTCGAACGCGCCGTGCGGGATGGTGACCGGCTTGTCGATGTGGGGCTTGTGCGCGCCCAGCTTGCCCGACGCCACCATGCTTCCCAGTACGTCGACGATGACCCGCGTGCCCAGAAGCGCGGTGATGTCGGACGTGTCGTAGGGCGGCGAGACCTCGACAAGCTCCATCCCGCAGATGCCCTCGGCCGCGACTTTCGACGCCAGCGCCAGCGCCTCGCGCGGGAGGAAGCCACCGGGTTCGGGCCAGCCGGTGCCGGGGACGAAACCGCAGTCGATCGAGTCGATGTCGAAGGACATGTAGACCATGTCGACGCCGTCCCACGCCATCTCGAGCGCCATCTCGGCGGTCTTGTCGATGCCCATCCGCTCCATGTCGGACATGGTGATGATGTTGGTCTCGCGCTCGCGCGCGACCTTCACCGCCTCGCGCGGGACCTGCCAGCCGCCGATGCCGACCTGCACCAGGTTCTTCGCCGGCACGTTCGGCAGGTTGGTCGAATGGAACCACGGTGTGGTGTGCATCCGCTCGTCGAGGTCCTTTTCCTGGATATCGGCATGGCGGTCGAAATGGACGATCCCGATTTTCTTGGACGTGCATTCGGCGATCCCGCGC
>JBNLCA010000394.1:0-7668 GCA_050303575.1 Paracoccaceae bacterium | reverse complement strand
AGACCGCCTCCCAGAAATCGTCGGCCCTGGCAGCCCGCTGGGCGATCACCGGTGTCGAGGCCAGGTCGAGCACCACCAGGTCCGCCTCGCGTCCCACCGCAAGGTTGCCGATCTTCTCGCTCAGCCGCAGCACCTCGGCGCTGCCTTGCGTGGCCAGCCAGAACAGCTCCGCCGGGTGCAGGGCGCGGCCGCGAAGCTGGGCGATCTCATAGGCCGCCGCCATCGTCCTCAGCATGGAAAAGGACGACCCGCCGCCCACATCCGTGGCCAGCCCCACGGGAATACCGGCGCTCTGGGCCCGCTCCATGTCGAACAGCCCCGAGCCGATGAAGGTGTTCGAGGTCGGGCAATGGGCGATGCCGGTACCGGTCTGGCGGATCGCCGCCCATTCGCGCTCGGTCAGGTGGATGGCATGGCCCATCACTGCGCCGGCCCCGGCCAGCCCGTGGCGCTCGTAGACGGCGAAATAGTCGGCATCGGCTGGGCAGAGCTCGCGCACCCAGGCGATCTCCTCGCGCTGCTCGGACAGATGGGTCTGCAGGACGCAGTCGGGATGCTCGACCCAGAGTGCGCCCGCCGCCGCAAGCTGCGCCTCGCTCGAGGTAGGCACGAAACGCGGCGTCACCACGTAGGACAGTCGCCCGCGCCCGTGCCACCGGTCGAGGAGACGCTTGCTGTCGTCATAGGCCGATTGCGCCGTGTCGCGCAGCCCGTCCGGCGCGTTCCGGTCCATGCAGGTCTTGCCGGCATAGGCGCGCAGGCCCCGACGTGCGGCCTCGGCGAAAAAGGCGTCCACGCTTTCGGGATGGATCGTGCAGTAGCTGCAGACCGTCGTCGTGCCCGCCGCCAGCGTCAGGTCGAAATATCGCTCAGCAACTTCGGCGGCGTAGGCGGGATCGCCGAACCGCATCTCCTCGGGGAACGTGTAGCTGTTCAGCCAGTCGATCAGCCGCTTGCCCCAGCTCGCTATGATCGCGGTCTGCGGATAGTGGACGTGGGCATCGACAAAACCGGGCGAGATCAGGGCATCGCCCATATCCTCGATGGCCGCCTCGGGATGTGCCGCACGCAGATCGTCGGCCGAACCGACCGCACCGATCACCCCGCCTTCGACCAGGATCGCGCCGCGCCGCTCGTGCCGCGCCGCCTCGGCCGGCGGCACCGTGAACGGGTCGGCCGTGAAGGCCAGCGTCTGCCCAAGGATCAGCCGTGCGTCCGTCATTTTGTCCCTTTCGCTCACCGCCCTTATAGGGCGCCGGAACGCGCCCGAAAATGCCGCTTCCGCCTCTCGATCCCCGGCGGGGCTTCCGCTAAGGTCCGCCGCGACGTGGACAGGGGTCGAGATGGCGGAGGCGGAAACCGATACGGCCGAGAAGGACGAGGACGCCTTCGGCCTCGATCCCGACCTCGTCGAGGCGGTTCTCGACGCCGTCGAGGCGGGCGACGCGGCCCGTGTCACCGAGCTTCTCGATCCGCTCCACGCCGCCGACATCGCCGACCTTCTGGAACAGATCGGACCCGCCGATCGCCGCGCGCTGATCGACCTGTGGTCGCGCGAGATCGACGGCGAGATCCTTTCCGAACTCGAGGAGGGCCTGCGCGAGGAGGTCATCGAGTACCTGCCGCACGACGTCCTGGCCGAGGCGGTGCGCGATCTCGATTCCGACGACGTCGTCGACCTGGTCGAGGACCTCGAGACGAAGCAGAAGGAAAAGATCCTCGACGCGCTCGAGGAATCCGACCGCGCCGCCGTCGAACAGTCGCTGACCTACCCGGAATATTCTGCCGGCCGCCTGATGCAGCGCGAGGTGGTGACCGCGCCCGAACACTGGACGGTGGGCGAGACGATCGACTTCCTGCGCAAGGCGGAATGGCTTCCCGAGCAGTTCTACCACGTCATTCTGGTCGACCCTCTGCACCACCCGGCGGGCTATGTCACGCTGGGCAAGATCCTTTCCTCGAAGCGCGGCACCCGTTTGACGGACGTGGTCGAGGATACGTTCCGCACGATCGGCGTTCTGGAGGAGGAAGGCGATGTCGCCTATGCTTTCAACCAGTATCACCTGATCTCGGCACCGGTGGTCGACGGCACCGGGCGGCTGGTCGGCGTCATCACAATCGACGATGCGATGGCCGTCCTCGACGAGGAGCACGAGGAGGACATCCTGCGCCTCGCCGGTGTCGGCGACGAGAGCCTGTCGGACCGGGTGATCGACACCGCCAAGCTGCGCTTCGTCTGGCTCTTCGTGAACCTTCTGACGGCGATCCTGGCCTCGGTCGTCATCGGCCTCTTCTCCGACGAGATCGAGACCTACGTGGCGCTGGCCGTCCTGATGCCGATCGTCGCCTCGATGGGCGGCAATGCCGGGACACAGTCGATGACGGTGGCGGTGCGCTCGATCGCCACCCGCGACCTGACCGTGCGAAACGCCTGGCGGGTCATCCGCCGCGAGATCGCGGTGGGGGCGCTGAACGGGCTCGGCTTCGGGCTCATCATGGCCGGGGTCGCGGGCCTCTGGTTCGGGGTTCCGATGCTGTCGCTCGTCATCGCCGTTGCGATGCTTCTGACGCTCGTGGCCGCGGCGCTGGGCGGGATCGTGATCCCGATCCTCCTCGACAGGTTCGGCGTCGACCCCGCGCTTGCATCGGGCCCATTCGTGACGACGGTGACCGACGTGGTGGGTTTCTTCGCCTTCCTCGGCCTCGCCGCGGTGCTGCTGCTGTGAGCCTGGGCGAGATCAAGAGCGCTGCGCGCGAGGCCGCGTTCGCCCGCCGCAAGCCGGCGTTCGAGGCTGGCCACCCGAACCCGGCCGCCCGCCTGATCGAGGCGCTGCGCCCGTATGCCGGCAAGGTCCTCTCCGGCTACATGCCGATGCGGACCGAGATCGATCCGCTCCCTGCTATGGCCGCCCATGCCGGCCGGGTCTGCGTTCCGGTGATCGCTGGCAAGGCGATGCCGCTCCGCTTCCGCGAATGGACCCCGGACGCACCGATGGAGGACGGCCCCTTCGGCGCCCGCGTCCCCGCGTCCGGCGACTGGCTCGCGCCCGAGGTGCTGATCGTCCCCCTCCTTGCCTTCGACGCCCGGGGCTACCGGCTGGGCTACGGCGGTGGTTTCTACGACCGCACGCTGGAGCGCCTGCGCGCCGAGCGCACGACCGTGGCGATCGGTTATGCCTGGGCGACACAGCAGGTGGACGAGGTGCCGACCGAGCCGACCGACCAGAAGCTCGACCTGATCGTCACCGAGGCCGGGACCATTCATCCCGATTGACCGACGCGCCGTCCGGGAGCATCCTTGCCCCGGGCTCATGATTTTTGAACCCGGACACGTTTCAAGCCGACCAATTTCCAGGTTGCGGACTCATCACCTGCACCACATCCACGAGGATATCATGCTGAAACAATTGGTACTTCCGGCGCTGGCCCTGGCCACGGCCGTGCTTCTGTCCAACCCCGCCTCCGCCCAGGCCTACGGACCCGACACCTGCATCCAGGGCTATGTCTGGCGCGAGGCGATCCCGTCCGACCACGTCTGCGTGGAGCCGGCCATCCGCTCGCTCGTAGCGCAGGAAAACGCCATGGCCGCCTCTCTGCGCGACCCGCACGGAGCCTACGGTTCAGACAGCTGCGTCCAGGGCTACGTCTGGCGCGAGGCCTTCGACGGCGACCGCGTCTGCGTCAGCCCGGCCCGCCGCACCCAGACCGCCGAGGAGAACGCCAAGGCGTTCGAGCGTCGCGAAACCTCGTATGCCTACGGACCCGACACCTGCCGCCAAGGGTTTGTCTGGCGCGAAGCGATACCGTCCGACCACGTCTGTGTCGCGCCCGCCATCCGCGCGCTCGTCGCGCAGGAAAACGCTACGGCCGCGTCGATTCGCGATCCCGGCGGCGCCTACGGCTCGGACAGCTGTGTCCAGGGTTACGTCTGGCGCGAGGCCTTCGCGGGCGACAAGGTCTGCGTGACACCGCAGCGTCGCACGGACACCGCCGCCGAGAACGCCTCGGCCGCCGCGAACCGTCTGGGCGGCTGAGACCCGAACCCGGTCCGGCGGCACCCAACCGCCGGACCAAGCATCGCTTGCCCTTTGAAGCCCCGTCGCCTAGCACTCGGCCATGAGACTTCTCTTCCTAGGCGACGTGATGGGCCGGTCCGGCCGCAGGGCGGTGACCGAGCGGCTGCCGGCCCTGCGCGAGGCCTGGGGCCTCGATTTCGTCGTGGTGAACGGCGAGAACGCGACCTCGGGCGCAGGCCTCTCGCCGGATCATGCCCGCGTGCTGCTGGAAGCCGGGGCCGACTGCCTGACACTTGGCGATCATGCCTTTGACCAGAAGGACATGACGGGCTTCATCGAGACCGAGCCGCGCATCCTGCGCCCGATCAATTTCTCGAAGGTCGCGCCGGGCAAGGGCCACCGGCTCTTCGCGCTGGCCGACGGGCGCAAGGTGTTGGTCGCGCAGATCCTTGGCCGGGTCTTCATGAAACGGCCGTTCGACGATCCCTTCTCGGCGATCGAGCCGGTCCTGAAGACCTATCCGCTCGGCGGCCAGGCAAATGCCTCGATCATCGACGTCCACTGCGAGGCGACCTCCGAAAAGATGGCGCTGGGCCACTGGTGCGACGGCCGCGCCTCGATGGTCGTGGGCACCCATACCCATGTCCCGACCGCCGACGCGATGGTGCTGGCGGGCGGCACCGGGTACCTCACCGACGCCGGGATGTGCGGTGACTACAATTCGGTGATCGGCATGCAGAAGGACGAACCCCTGCGCCGCTTCATCACCGGCATGCCGAAGGACCGCTTCACGCCTGCCGCCGGCGAGGCGACGCTGAGCGGCTTCTTCGTCCAGACGGACGACCGGACCGGCCTTGCCACCCGAGCCGTCACCGTCCGCCAGGGCGGGCTCCTGCCCGAGGCCGCGCCCTGACGACAACGCCCCGGCCCGAACACACGCAGCTTTGCACCGGCGGCGGCAGCGGGTAATGATGCGCCCTGAACAGCCTCCGGGACCGATGACAGAATGATTCACCTGCCCCTGGGCGAGACCGGACTGGCGCTGACCACCCTGGGTGTCGTGGTGGTCATGCTGGCCCTTTTCATCAGCGAACGTTACCCGGCCGAGGTCGTGGCCGTCGCGGGCGCCTCGGTGATGCTGCTCTTCGAGCTCGTTCCCTATGACGACGCCCGCGCCGTCCTGTCGAACCCGGCGCCCTGGACCATCCTTGCCATGTTCCTGATCATGGGGAGCCTCGTCCGCACCGGCGCGCTCGACTGGCTGACGCGTCTGGCCGAGCGGCGGCTCGACGACAATCCCAAGGTCACGATCACCCTTCTTTATGTCTTCGTCGCCTTCATGTCGGCCTTCATGAACAACACACCGGTCGTGGTCATCATGATCCCGATCTTCGTCCAGCTGGCCGGCAGACTCGGCGTTACCGCCTCGAAATTCCTGATCCCGCTCAGCTATGCTGCCATCCTCGGCGGCACGCTGACGCTGATCGGTACCTCGACCAACCTCCTTGTTGACGGCGTCGCCAGGACCAAGGGGCTCGAGCCCTTCTCGATCTTCGAGATCCTGCCCCTCGGCCTCGTCCAGGTTGTACTGGGCTTCACTTACCTCGCCATCTTCGGCCGCCATCTCCTGCCTGACCGGCAGTCGATGGGCACGATGCTCTCGGACCGGCGCAAGCTGAAATACTTCACCGAGGTCGCGGTTCCCGAGGATTCCTCGCTGATCGGCCGCGACCCGGCCGAGGTCGAGCTCTTCAAGCGCGAGGGCGTCCGCCTGATCGACGTCTTGCGCGGTGACGCTTCGCTGCGCCGCAATCTTTCCGGCGTCACGCTCATGGCCGGCGACCGGGTCGTCCTCCGCACCGAGATGACCGAGCTTCTGGGCCTGCAGCAGTCCAAGGACGTGCGCATGATCGACAAGCTCTCGTCGGTCCAGACCGAGACGGTCGAGGTGCTGATCACGCCCGGCTGCCGGATGATCGGTCGCTCGCTCGGCTCGTTGCGCCTGCGACGCCGCTATGGCGTCTATCCCCTGGCCGTACACCGGCGGAACCAGAATGTCGGCCGCCAGCTCGACGATCTGGTCGTCGTCGTCGGCGACACGCTCCTGCTCGAAGGCGCGCCCGAGGATATCGCCCGCCTCGCCGCCGACATGGATCTTGTGGACATCACCAAGCCGGCCGCCAAGGCCTACCGGCGCCGCCACGCCCCAATTGCCGTCGGCGCGCTGATCGGGGTCGTGGCCCTTGCCGCGCTAGGCGTCGCGCCGATCCTGATCTGCGCCGTCATCGCCGTCGCCGTGGTCCTTCTGACCCGATGCATCGACGCTGACGAGGCCTTCTCCTTCGTCGATGGCCAGCTTCTGGCACTGATCTTCTCGATGCTGGTCGTCGGCGCCGCGCTCGACCATTCCGGCGCGGCACGGCTGATCGTCTCGTGGGTCGAGCCCAGCCTGAGGCTTCTGCCGCCGTTCCTCGTCATCTTCTGCGTCTACGCGCTCGCGTCGATCCTGACCGAGGTCGTCTCGAACAACGCCGTCGGCGTGATCTTCACGCCGATCGCCATCGAGGTCGGCCTCGCTCTCGGCCTCGATCCTCGCCCCCTGGTTGTGGCGGTGATGTTCGCGGCCTCGGCCGCCTTCTCGACGCCCATCGGCTACCAGACCAACATGCTGGTCTACGGTCCGGGCGGCTACCGCTTTACCGACTACCTGCGTGTTGGTATTCCGCTCAACATCCTGCTCGGGATCGCGGCCAGCATCGTGATCCCCTTCATCTGGCCAGTCTGAGGTTTTCATGCACCGTCTTCTTGTCCTACTTCCGCTCGTCCTTGCCGCCTGTGTCGCGACCGAGGCACCGACGACCGGCATGTCGCCGCAGTCCGTGACGCTGTCACGCGAGCGTCTGGCGGTGCGCATGTCGAACGGCCAGACCTGCACCGGCGGGGTGCTGACCACCGGCGCGCGCAGCTGGAACGGCCCGCTGGCCGGCTGCCCCGAGGGCTGGCGCTTCCGGGTGCAGCTGTCGGACCGGACCAACCCGGCCCGCTTCGTGGTCGAGGAGGTGATGACCGCGCTGACCATCGAGGACGCGCTTGCGCCCCGCGCCGAGGTCACCGTCACCGACCCCAACAACAACGCGACGACTTTCGTTTCGCCCTGAGGGCGGCAGGGCTGGACCGGTTCAACGGATGCCGGACCGCTCCGGCCCGTGGAACGGTATAGCTACAGCCTCGCGGCTACGCTGAACGGCGCAGCCCGCATCGGGCGGTCGAGATTTGCAGGACCGCGCGAATAGCGCCGCCATGTCCCTCGTGACCGCGGCCTCGGCGCCCCGGTTCAGGATCCCGGCATCAGCCTCCGCAATCGGCGAGGATCTGGTCGAGCGCCTCGCCCGCCCCTTCCAGCGGGAAGGACTGGAAATGAAGGTCGTTCGTGGTCGGCGTAACGCTCATCTCGCCGCCCGAACGGAAAAGCCGGTATAGATCGCTGTCCGCCGGCATGCTGACGTAGTAGGTCCCGTCGATGCCCTGGTAGACCATCTCTTCGGTCAGCTCCGTTCCGCCCACGGCGAAGGTCACGTCGACCGGCAGGTTGGGGTCACCTCCCACCGGACCGCCGTCGCCTCCATCGTCGAAAAAGACCGCGTAGGTCTCC
>JBNLCA010000393.1:0-3515 GCA_050303575.1 Paracoccaceae bacterium | reverse complement strand
TGGAGGAGCAGTACGTCATGCTATTCGATCGCTCGCGCACACTGTCGCTGAACCTCTTCGAACATGTGCATGGCGAAAGCCGCGACCGCGGCGGCGCGATGGTGTCGCTTCTGGAGACCTACCGCGAGGCAGGGTTCGAACCGGACACGACCGAATTGCCCGACCATCTGCCGTTGCTTCTGGAATTTCTTGCGCCGCAGCCCCCGGGCGCGGCACGGGATATCCTGGCAGACGCGGCGCATATCTTCGAGGCGCTGAATGCCCGGCTTGCCCGGCGCGAAAGCCCCTACGGCGCCGTCTTCGTCGCACTTCTGCAGATCGCCGGCGCAAAGGCCGACAAGGCGGCGGTGGCCGTGCTTCTGGACCAGCCCGAGACCGACCCGGAGGACCTTCAGGCGCTCGACGAGGTCTGGGAGGAAAGCGAGGTCCGCTTCGGTCCCGATCCCAGCGCCGGCTGCCCGCAGGTGCGCGACATGCTCTCGCGCATGGACATGCCAATCAATCCAGCGCCGCACGCGGCCGAGTGACGGAGGCTCTGATGCACAACTTCCTCTTCGGGATCTATCCCTACATCGCGCTTGCCGTCCTCTTCGTCGGCTCGGTCGCGCGCTACGAGCGCGATCCCTTCACCTGGAAAAGTTCGTCCAGCCAGCTTCTGCGCCGCAAGCAACTCATCGTCGGCTCGGTTCTCTTCCATGTCGGGGTGCTCTTCATCTTCGTCGGCCATCTCTTCGGCCTTCTGGTCCCGCACCAGATCTACGAAGCGGTCGGCATCCATGCCGAGGCCAAGCAGCTTCTCGCCGCAATCGCCGGCGGCATCGCCGGGCTCATGGCCATCGTCGGCGGGCTGATGCTGGCACAGCGCCGGCTGGGCGACCCGCGCGTTCGGGCCTTGTCGAGCTTCTGGGACACCGCCATCCTGCTCCTGCTCATCGTGCAGCTGGCGCTTGGCCTGATCTCGGTGCCCTATTCCATCGCCACGGCCGAGGAGGGCGAGGTCCTGAAGTTCATGGCCTGGGCGCAGGGCATCTTCACCTTCCAGGCGGGGGCGTCGGCCGAGATCGCTCACGTCCCGCTGATCTACAAACTCCACATCGTACTCGGGCTGACGATCTTCCTCGTCTTTCCCTTCACGCGGCTCGTCCACATCCTCTCGGGCTTCGCCGCGCCGATCCGCTATCTCTTCACCCGGACCGGTTACCAGGTCGTGCGCTCGCGCCGTCAGGCGCCGCGCCCCCCGGCGGAGTGACGGCGATGAGCGCAGCTCTCTTCCCCGACCTCGTGGTGAACGGCGAGACCGTTCCCCACGCCGAGGTTGCCGCCGAGGTGCAGAACCATTCGGCACCGAAGGGCAAGCCCGGCATTGCATGGCGAAAGGCGGCAAACGCGGTCGCGATGCGCACGCTCCTCTTGCAGGAGGCGCGTCGCCGTGGCCTTCGCCCTGAACCGGCCGAGGTCGGGCCCGGGCGGTTCGAGACCGACGAGGAGGCCCTGATCCGGGGCCTTCTCGACGCCGCCTTCGAGTTTGCCACGCCGGACGAGGCCGCGATCCGCGCCGAGTGGGAGAAGGACCCGGACCGTTTCCGCGCGCCGCCGCTTTGGGAGGTTTCACATATTCTTGTCGCCTGCGATCCTCGGGACGAGACCGCATGCCGCAAAGCGCAGGACCGCGCGGCCGAGTTGACGGCGCGGGCGCTGGCCGATCCGAGCGCCTTTGCCCGGATCGCCGCCGAGGCCAGCGACTGCGGCTCACGGGCGTCGGGCGGAGCGTTGGGCCAGGTCGGGCCGGGCGACACCGTGCCGGAGTTCGAGGCCGCCCTGCGGCGCCTCGCCGAGGGCGAGATCACGGCCGATCCCGTCCTGACCCGCCACGGTTGGCACATCATCCGGATGGACGCTCTCGCCGAAGGCAGCACCCTGCCCTTCGACATCGTCCGCCCGAGGATCGCCGAGGCGATGGAGAAGGCCGCCTGGGCGAGCGCCGCCCGGGCCTTTGTCGAGGGACTTGTCGCCGCATCCGCGATCAGCGGCGCCGACCTTTCCCGTTCCCTGTCCGACGCGGCCCGAGTCTAGGGCACCCGCCATGCTTTCCCAGCTTTTCGAGCGCAACCGTCACTGGTCGGCGAAACGAACCGAGGAGGAGCCCGGCTATTTCGCCCGCCTCGCCACGCGGCAGAGCCCCGAGTTCTTCTGGATCGGCTGTTCCGACAGCCGCGTGCCTGCCAATGTCGTGGCAGGCCTCGACCCCGGCGAGGTCTTCGTCCACCGCAACATGGCGAACGTAGTTCATTCGTCGGACATGAACCTGCTCTCGGCGCTGGAATTCGCGGTCGAGGCGCTGGACATCCGCGAGATCATAGTCTGCGGCCACTATGGCTGCGGCGGGGTAAAGGCGGCGTCCGAGGACATGCCGCACGGGCTGACCGACCATTGGCTCGAACCGATCCGCCGGCTGGCGCGCGCCTATGCCGTCGACCTTGCCAGGGTGGACGGGGTCGAGGCCTGGCGAGACAGGCTGGCCGAGTTGAACGTCGTCGAGGGCGTCCGCCGTGTCGCAGAGACGCCGATCCTGCAGCGTGCGTGGCAGCGCGGCGACGGGATCAGTGTGCACGGATTGATCTACGGGCTGAAGGACGGACTGCTGCGCGACCTCGACTGTACCGTGACGCGGGGCCATTTCTCCCAGAGGGGCAGCACGTGACCGGGTTGCGGGAACTTTGACAGGCAATTGAGAGGGATACTTTCATCCCGTGTGAGATCGCTCCCGGTTCGGTCCGGACGATCACGGTCATAGAGCAACTGTCAGGCACATCATCACCGTCGGGCGAATGAATTCAGGACCAACCAAGAAGCGCCGAGGGATGAGCGTTCGGTCATGATCGGATGCGGGCCAGCACCCTGCCCCCGCTTCAACCCGCGTGCTTCTGACAGTGCGGAAGACCGTGATGCCAGATGGCAACCGTGAAGGCCGAGGCGCCGTTCACTGGTGCGAGCAACTTCAATCCGCGCGTGCGACTCGGTTCGGAATGAGGGAATGTATTCGACAATTCAGCCCCAAAACCAATTCGTCAGACTTATTCGTTTTATTATGGATTCATCCCGCTAACACAACTGAAAGTTGTATATTGGCATGTTCAATGTACAATGGTGTCCATCTTAATAATCTGTTTACGCAACGACAGGTGAACAAATTAAGGTTCTGAATAGTATCAGCTTTTGCCAAATCGAGACATAAAGCTCTTGAATTTGCTTCGGACCATTTCTGAAAATTGAGAGTAAAACATGTTTACGCCCAATATTTGGCACAAATGATCCAGCCATTTAAGAACAGTGCGGTACCCCCTCCAAAGATGTGGCTGGGTGGAGACCGCGGGTAACGGCGTGTTTGTGGGTCCGGCCAGTTCTCCGGTTCGGGCCTACTGTCGGAGGAGAGTACGAGTGATACCTGTCAAGAACTTCTTCACCTGTTCGATTGTTGGAGCCGCGGCCGTCCTTGCGACGGCTCTGGGTCCACA
>JBNLCA010000392.1:0-4042 GCA_050303575.1 Paracoccaceae bacterium | reverse complement strand
CCGCCAGCCGGATGGCGCGGCATCCGTCGACCACGTGGTTCGCGGTCACGAGGTCGGTGTTGTTGACATAAAAGCCGGTGCCGGTGCTGGCGGCGACCTCGCCGGAGGCGGTGCCGACACGGGCGGTAGCGGCGGGTGGCGGGGGTGCCGGCGCCACGGGCGAAAGGTTCAGGAAGGCCCTGAGCGGTGACGTGGCGGCAATCGCGAGATCCGGCGCCCGGCCCGGCTGGATCGACGCGGCGATCAGGGCGAGGCGGCCGGCATGGATCGGGTCGGCCCCGATCATGACCGAGGAGTAGAAGCCGCGCCCGGCGTCGGACCTTAGGTAGAAGCGGCTGCCCGACCCGGCGGTGACCGAGGTGACGATCCGCTCGGGTGTGGCCGAGCGGTAAGGCTCGGTCCCACGTGCCGCCGCTTCCAGCACGCGGGCGTGACGTTCGAGGGCCTCGGCCGGCCTGTCGATCGAGAACCCGACGATCAGCGATCCGTCGGGGCTCGCGTAGGTCAGCGTGTCGGTCTCCTCGCTCAGAAGCGCGCCCGGCACGGTGATGGTGAAGTCGGAACTGTCGAAATAGATCGAGGTCCAGCCATTCGCGCGCCACTCGGCCTCGAAGCCGGTGAGAAGCGGGCCGAGATCGGCGAAGCGGGGCTTGTCGATGCCGAACTCGCGCCGGGTGAACCGCTCAAGCGCGCGCTGGCTGCCGCCGCCCCAGGCGCCGTCGAGAAGCCCGGCATAGTCGCCGGTAAGGGACAGGGCCGCCTGTATGACGCGCTTGTCGGCGTGGCCGAGGATGCGGGCGTCGAACTCCTGCGCCGGCAGGGGATCCGTCTGCGCGCGCAGGGGAAGGGCAAGCGCCAGAAGGGCGCAAAGGAAGAACACTCGCACAATACACCTCAGATCGCCGAGGCGCCCGTCCGGCGACGGGATGCCGGCGCGGGTCACAACCGTTACCGGGACATCGTGCCCTGCAATCTTGGCAAGATTATGGGGCTTCGGCGATCAGGTGATCGCTTCCAGCCGCTCCTTCGACATCTCGCCCGGAACGATGGTGATCGGCACCGGCAGGGTGCCCGACGCCTTGGTCATCTGGGTGACCAGCGGCCCCGGCCCGGACTTGTCCGTTCCGGCGCCAAGGACGAGGACGCCGATCTCGCTGTCGTCGCGGATCAGGGACAGGATCTCGGGCACCGGCTCGCCCTCGCGGATGGCAAGGTCGGGCTGGATGCCGTGCTTGTCGCGCATCCACTTGGCGAAGACCTCGAAATGCGCCTCGATCCGGTCGCGCGCCTCTTCGCGCATGATGTCTCCGACGCCGATCCAGTGCTGGAACTCCTCGGGCGGAATGACCGACAGGATGGTCACGCCGCCGCCGGTCGATGCCGCCCGCATGGCGGCGAAGCGCATGGCGTTGAGACACTCCTGGCTGCCGTCGAGGACGACGAGGAACTTGCGCATCACATCCTCCCTATCGGGCGGCGATCATGGCGCGCCTTTCACCGCCGCGCAACGGTGCGCGGACGCACCATGCGGCGCAGGCGGCGGGTAAGGAGCGACATCAGGAACAGGCCCAGCTGTCCTGCGAAGGCAGTGATCAGCCCGACGGTGACGATCACCATGTCGGCGACCCGCGTCATCGCCCGGAACGCGCGGGCCTTGCCCAGCACTTCCAGCGAGGCGCGGGTCTCGCGCCCTGCGACGGTTGAGAGCCGCGCCAGCCGTGTCGCGTCTTCGGCGTCGTCGACATAACGCATCAGAAGAAGCGCCTCGGCCGTCGAGGTGTTGGCGCGAATGGTTCCGAAATCATCGGCGATGCGGGCAAGGCGCGAGAGTTTCGCCGTATCGGTGATCTCGGAGAGCGGTGCGCCGCGCAGGATGGCGCGCCAGTCGATCGGCAGGTCGGCGGCGTCGAGCAGGACCCTGGTGAAGCGTTCGGTCAGCGCCCCCATCTTGCGGGCGACGCGCAGGACCGTGGCGCCGGCCTTCACGACCAGGCTCGACCCGCCGCTGGCGACAACCGCAACGGTGGCACCGACACCGACCAGCGCCAGGCCGGTTTCCAGCTTGTCGACCTCCTCGCCCGCGATGGCCGCCGTCGCCTGCCGCCGCAACGCGTTGAGATCGCCCGCGACGGTCATCTCGAACGGGATGGCGCAGGCGCCGATCTCGGTGATGGTCCGGCAGGAATGGATGTCGACCGCACAGACCGCGCAATCGTAGGCGCTTTCCAGCATGCCCGGCTCTTCGCGGGCCGTGTCGATTTCCTCCCACGTCTCGGGCGAGAGCGGAACGCCGTACTTGGTGGCGAGGCCCGCCAGCATCTCGACTTCCTCGCGGTCATCGGTGACCAGCGCGGTCTCCAGCCGCGACATCAGCCACTCCTGCGTCACCTCGCGCGCCATCGCGCGTTCCAGCGCCCGGCGGGCGTCGGCAGTGGTACGCTCGACCATCGGCTCGACGAAAGGATGATGCGACATCGCCCAGAGCGAGGCGCCGCCGGTCGCCAGCGTCACCCCGGTCAGGATCGCGTGGGCGAGGCGGCGCATCTCAGGCCGAAAGCGCCCAGTCCCAGTAGAGCTCGCGCACCCGCTTGGTGACCGGGCCGTGCTGGTAGTGGGTGCCGTCGAACTCGGTCACCGGGGTGACCTTCGACATGTTGCCGGTGACGAAGACCTCGTCGGCGGCGCGGAAATCTTCGAAGGTGAGGACCGTCTCGTGGACCGTGTAGCCATCCGCCCGCAGGTTCGAGATGTGCCGCGCCCGGGTGATCCCGGCAAGGAAGGTTCCGTTGGCGATCGGGGTGAAGAGTTCGCCGTCCCGGACCATGAAGACGTTGGACGTGGCGGTCTCGGCGACGTTGCCCATCGCGTCGGCGACGAGCGCGTTGCCGTAGCCCTTGGCCTTGGCCTCCATCAGCATCCGCGCGTTGTTGGGATAGAGGCAGCCGGCCTTTGCGTTGGTCACCGCGCTTTCCAGTACCGGCCGGCGGAAGCGCGTCGTGCCAAGCGTGGTCGTCGCCTTGGCGTCCGCCATCGGCACCTCCTCGAGGCAGATCGCGAAGCCGGTGGGGCCGTCGATTGCCGGCGCCACCGCCGCGTGGCCGCCCTCGAGCGCCCAGTACATCGGGCGGATGTAGACCGGTGTGCCGGGCGGGTAGCGTTTCAGCCCCTCGAGGGTGATCTCGACCATGTCCTCGACCGATACCGTCGGCGTGATCATCAGTGCCTTGGCCGAGCGGTTCACCCGCGCGCAATGTTCATCGAGGTCCGGCGTCACGCCCTCGAACTGCCGCGCCCCGTCGAACACGGTGGTGCCGAGCCAAGAGCCGTGGTCGGCAGCACGCATGATCGGGACGTCGCCGTCATGCCAGGCGCCCTCGAACCAGGTGCGGATATTTGTGCCGGTCGCCATGCCTGCCTCCCTTTCGCCGAAACTCTAGGCGGCGCGCCGGGAAGGGTCCACCCGCGTCAGACCGCCTCGGCGAGAAGCGCGCGCAGATCCAGGGGTGCGTTGACCATCTTCAGCGACCCGTCTGCCGCACGCGGCCATTCGTCCTCGGCCCGGTCGCGGTAGAGCTCGACCCCGTTCTGGTCCGGATCACGGAGGTAGATCGCCTCGCTGACGCCGTGGTCGGCGGCGCCGTCGATTTCGATCCCGGCTTCGACAACGCGCCTCAGCGCGTCGGCAAGCGATGCCCGGTCGGGATAGAGAAACGCGGTGTGGTAGAGGCCGGTCGTACCGGGCGCCGGCGGTGTGCCGCCCTTGCTCTCCCAGGTGTTCAGCCCGATGTGGTGGTGATATCCGCCAGCCGACAGGAAGGCGGCGCTCGGCCCGTAGCGCTGGGTCAGCTCGAAGCCGAGCACGCCCGAATAGAACCCGATGGCACGCTCGAGGTCCGAGACCTTGAGGTGGATATGGCCGACGCGGGTCTGCGGATGAACAGGGGTCATGGCATTCTCCTTCACCCGCAACATAGCCCCCGCATTCGCGCACGGAAATTGGCGATTGGCGCGCCAGGACTGTCCATTATCGCACAGGGATTCA
>JBNLCA010000391.1:0-5707 GCA_050303575.1 Paracoccaceae bacterium | reverse complement strand
CGTCGGAATAGATGATCAGGCCGGGAAACAGCTTCGGCAACGTCGAGAGCGTCGCGTCGTTCGCGATGTAGGCGGACGAGAAGACCAGCGCCGCCTCCTTGCGGTGAAGGTCCGCCAACTCGGCTTCGAGTGCCTTGTGATAGAGGGTCGTGCCCGAGATGTTCCGCGTCCCGCCCGACCCGGCGCCAGCCGCCTCCAGCGCCTCGTGCATCGCCGCCAGCACCACCGGATGCTGGCCCATGCCGAGGTAATCATTGCCGCACCAGACCACGATGTCCTTCTCGGTCCCGTCGGGCCGGGTCCAGACAGCGTTAGGAAACCGCCCCCGCGCCCGCGCGATGTCGATGAAGGTCCGGTAGCGCCCTTCCTCGTGCAGACGGTTCAGGGCGGCGTCGAGCGCGGCGTCGTAGGTCACTGGTCCCTCTCCCGGGATTGGCTGCCGAATGAATCTTCTAGCATCGAATTGTTATTGCTGCGACTCGTCAGATCGTCGCCCTGACCTGGATCAAACCGGCGCCAGGATCAATCCCGGCACCGATCACGATGTCAGGTCGCGGTCCGGCGTCAGTTCTGCACGACGACCTGGCAGTCCTGCACCCCACCCGCCTGGTTGCAGGCGGCGATCGCCGACGAGGCCGAGCCCGGCCCCTTGCCGATCCCGAACCCGCCCGAGGTCGGCGAGATGGCAAAGCTCTTCTCGCCGCTCCCCCGGCGGTAATCGGCGCGGAAAAGCTGCGTGGCGCTGGCCGAGAGCTGGAAGGCGCGCTGGCGCCAGTTGCGCGGCCGGACCTCTGCGACGACGACGCAGGGCGCGCTTCCGCCTCGGCGAGCGGCGTTGCAGTCGGCCAGGACTGCGGCCGAGGCCGAGGCGAAGCTGTGATAGTTGCCGCGTGCCGTCGTCGCGCGCGAATTGATCCCCTCGTCGGGCGAGATGGCGATGGCGCCGTAATAGGGCACCGAGCTCACCAGCTGGTCGGCGACCGCCTTGAACGCGCCTTCGGCCTGCGGGGTCATCCCGGCATGGGGATGGACGATCAGTTCCGCCCGCGTCCCGTTGAAAAGCTGCCGCTGCGCCTCGCGCCCGTTCATCAGGCCCTGCGCCGACACCGCCGAGACCGCGAGGACACCCGCACACACAATCCGCCAGAACATCGTCTCACCCTTCCCGTTCGAATCTGTGCCCGACCCTAGCCAACCCCGCCGGCTCTGGACAGTCCGGTTTCGGGGCGTAGGCTCTGCCCCGAAAGAAGGAGCCAGCCATGAGCCTCGACGCCGTACTTGCCAGGATCGACCAGGATCTGCCCGCCGCCACCGACCGCCTGATGGAGCTTCTGCGCATCCGCTCGATCTCGACCGACCCCGCCTTCAAGGCCGACTGCGCCCGGGCTGCGGACTGGCTGGTCGAGGATCTGAAGACGCTGGGATTCGACGCCTCGTCGCGGCCGACGCCGGGCCACCCGATGGTGGTCGGCCACGGCGGCGAGGGCGCCCGGCACATCCTGTTCTACGGGCACTACGACGTCCAGCCTGTCGATCCGCTCAGCCTCTGGCACCGCGACCCGTTCGACCCCGAGATCCAGGAGACGCCGAAGGGCAAGGTCATCCGCGGCCGCGGCGCGTCGGACGACAAGGGCCAGCTGATGACCTTTGTCGAGGCCTGCCGCGCCTGGATCGCGGTGAACGGCTCGCTGCCGGCGAAGATCACGCTCTTCTTCGAGGGCGAAGAGGAATCGGGGTCGCCCTCGCTGGTGCCGTTCATGGAGGAGAACGCGGCCGAGCTGAAATCGGAGCTGGCGCTGATCTGCGACACCGGCCTTTTCGACCACGACACGCCCGCCATCACCACCATGCTGCGCGGCCTCCTTGGAGAGGAGATCACCATCACCGGCCCCGACAAGGACCTCCATTCCGGCATGTATGGCGGCGCCGCGATGAACCCGGTCCGGGTGCTGGCGAAGATCATCGCGGGCCTGCATGACGAGACCGGCCGGATCACCGTGCCGGGCTTTTACGACGGCGTGCCGGAACTGACGCAGGAAATGCGCGACCAGTGGCAGGGCCTCGGCTTTGATCCCGAGGGGTTTCTGGGCGACGTCGGCCTTTCGGTCCCGGCGGGCGAACGGGGCCGCTCGGTTCTCGAGATGATCTGGTCACGCCCGACTTGTGAGGTGAACGGCATCACCGGCGGCTATACCGGCGACGGGTTCAAGACCGTGTTGCCGTCGAAGGCCAGCGCCAAGATCAGCTTCCGCCTCGTCGGCACGCAGGATCCCGAGAAGATCCGCGAGGCGTTCCGGGAGATGGTCCGCGCCCAGGTGCCGGCCGACTGCCAGGTCGATTTCCACGGCCACGGCGCCTCGCCCGCCAGCGTCATGGCGACCACCGACCCCGCGTTCGAGAAGGCCCGCCAGGCGCTTTCGGATGAATGGCCGAAAGAGGCCGCGTTCATCGGCTCGGGCGGCTCAATCCCGATCGCAGGCTACTTCAAGACGATCCTTGGCATGGATTCGATGCTGATCGGCTTCGGCAAGGACGACGACCTGATCCACAGCCCGAACGAGAAGTACGACCTTCGGAGCTTTCACAAGGGCATCCGCAGCTGGGCCCGCGTTCTGGCGGCGCTGTCGTCCTGACACAGGCCGGGCAAGAGCCTTCGAAGTTTCTGATCTTTCGGGGATGAATTTGCGTGTCGACGGCAGGCGGAGGCGCTCCGGCCCGGTCCTCAGCCTTTGACCAAAGCCATCCGCACCAGCTTGGCGATAACCAGAAGAAACGGTGCGGCATGCAGAAGCAGGTCGAAGATGTCGATCGGTCGGACCAGCGTGCCGGCGGCCAGCATCTTCAGCTTCTCCCAGATGTGCGGCTCGGGCACAAACGGCGCGAGGCCGAGCGTCAGAGCCGCAATGATGGCGACGCTCCACGGGATCTGGTCGAGAAACTGCATCCGGCCTCCAATCCGCAGCCCGATGCCGCGGGTGGCCAATACATATGCAAGTTTTTATATTTGTCCAGCGTTCCGCCGGACCACCAGATCTGCCGAAGGAATGAAATGGCGCGGTTGACGGGGCTCGAACCCGCGACCCCCGGCGTGACAGGCCGGTACTCTAACCAACTGAGCTACAACCGCGTATCTGCCGTTCCGGGACCCGCCCCGGACGTTCGGGGCTTTTATGTCTCCCGCCCTGCCCCGTCAAGCACCGAAAGCCGCCGAACGGAAGGCGCTGGCCGGCCGGTCAGGCGGGCGCCGGAACCGGGGCCGAGAGGCTGTCGGCACGGGCAAAACGGTCAAGCTCGGCCGCGATCTCGATCAGCCGCGATACGAACACCGGAGACACTTCCCCCGCCAGTTCGTAGGCCGCGCCCTCGACGATCTCGGCGGCCCGCCGGAGACCGAGATTTGCCGGAGCGGCCGGCGCCTGGGAAAGACCGCCCTCGTGGACGGTGAAGACCGGCCGATCGGTACCATCGAGGCGCGGCTTGGTAGCTTCCATCATCCGGGTTCCTTGCGAGCGCCGGTCCGATTCCCCCGATTGGACGCAGCTGGTGACCTGCCTAAAAGTACAGGTTGTCACCTCAAAGTAAAGTGGTCGCTTCACACCGCCTCGTCGTGAAGGCATGGGCGCAGATGCGACTTTTTGTTCGCGATTTCCGGCGCTTGCACACGCATAACGCGAGTTTGCATGTGATTCTCTTGTCACGGTTGGGCGGAGGCGGGCTGGTGGGTGATGAGAGGCTCGAACTCCCGACATCCTCGGTGTAAACGAGGCGCTCTACCAACTGAGCTAATCACCCGGCCGGGGCGCCTGATAGCGTTGCCCGAGGCGGCCGCGCAAGCCCCAACTCGCACCCGCCGCTATTCCAGCGCCGTCTGCTTGCCGTCCTTGAGGTGGAACACTACCGACACGCCGCCCTTGAGCTTGGCCATTCCGCGCCGGTCCAGCCCGAGGATCGTGCCGCGCAGGAAGCGCGACGGGATGGTGTGCGTGACGATGACGACCGGCCGCCTGAGGCTTGCCAGGAACGAATTCATGCGCAGCTGAAGCGCGTCGAACCCCTCGCCGCCCGGCACCGTGTTGTACCAGAAGAACGGGTCCTTCTCGGCGAAGGCGTCGGGAAAGCGCTGTTCGATGGTCGGCCGGTTCAGGCCCTGGAGCCGGCCCATGCCGATGTCGGCCAAACGCTCGTCCTCGCGCACGACGCCGCCGAGGCCGAAATGGGCGATGTCCGCCGTCTCGCGGGCGCGGCCGAGCGGGCTCGACAGGAACTGGAACTCGGTCCCGGTAACCCCCGCGGCCTTCAGAAGCGCGTTCTGGTGGCGGGCCTGCTCGCGTCCCTTCGGGGTCAGCGGCGAGTCGAGCTTGCCCTGCACCCGGCCCTCGGTCTGCCAGACCGATTCACCGTTCGACAGGATGTAGAGTTCGGGAAAACTGGGCATCACGCGCGGCCGGTCAAGGAAAAGGCGCGCCGGACCGACGCGCCGGGACGGATGGTGGGTGATGAGAGATTCGAACTCCCGACATCTTCGATGTGAACGAAGCGCTCTACCACTGAGCTAATCACCCGGTGGCGGGTCTCTTACCTTCCGTTCCGGTAAGGCGCAAGCCGGGAATCGGCGCGCGCAGGCGGGTGACAGGCGTCGCGGCCGAGGCCGTTTCGACCCTGCCAAGGCAGGCCAGAACGTTGTCGCACCAGGCGCTGACGTCGTCGCGCATCACCCCTTCGGCCAGCGTCTTGTGGCGTGCCAGCCGCTCGTCGCGCGGCATCTCGAGCGCCCGGCCGATGGCGGCCGCGATATCGTCGATGTCGTAGGGATTGACCAGGATGGCCTCTCCCATCTGCTCGGCCGCGCCAGCGGTGCGCGAGAGGACGAGGACGCCGGGATCCTCGGGATCCTGGGCCGCGACATATTCCTTGGCGACGAGGTTCATCCCGTCGGCGAGCGAGGTGACCAGACCGACCCGCGCCGCCCGGTAGAGGGCCGCGATCCGCTCGCGCGGCACGGCGCGGTGCATGTAGCGGATCGGTGTCCAGTCGAGCTCGGAGTAGGTGCCGTTGACCTTGCCCGAGATGCCTTCCAGCTCGTCGCGGATATCCTGGTATGCCGCCACCGCCTCGCGCGTTGGGGGCGCGATCTGCAGGAAGGTCACCCGCCGCTCGCCCTCGGCACGGTCCTCGAGAAAGCGCCCGAACGCGTGAAACCGGTTCGGAAGGCCCTTGGAATAATCCAGCCGGTCGACCCCGATCACCAGGTCCTCGCGCGGGGAAAGGTTCATCAGCCGCCGCCCGTCCTCGCGCCCGGCCATGTCGGCTACTGCGGCGGCGTCGATCCCGATCGGGAAGGACCGGACCGCGAACTTGCGGGTGCCGAGCTTGACATGCCCGTTCGGCAGGAACTCGGCCGAGGGATGGGCGCGGTAGCATTCCAGGCACCGGGCGACATCACCCTCGGTCTGCAGGCCCACAAGGTCATAGGCGGCGATCCAGTGGTGGAAGGCCTCGCGCTCGGAGAGCGCATCGAGGTCGGCGCCCGCCGGGAACGGGATGTGAAGAAAAAGCCCGATCCGCTCCGTCACCCGCTCGGCCCTCAGCGCCTGGGCGAGCGGAAGGAAATGGTAGTCCTGCACCCAGATCGTGTCGTCCGGCCGGGCGATCCTGGCGATCATCCGCGCCACCCGCCGGTTCACCGCGAGATAACCGCCGGCGTAGG
>JBNLCA010000390.1:0-9036 GCA_050303575.1 Paracoccaceae bacterium | reverse complement strand
GTGGCGCTCTCGCCCGACGGCAGGTTCCTCGCCGTCGCCGAACGCGACGCCGACCGCGTGGCGATCTTCGATGCCTCGACGCTTGCCGCCCTGCGGACAATTGCCACCGGCGAACGGCCGTTCGGCGTCAGCTTCTCGCCCGCGGGCCAGGTCGTCACCGCCAACGTCGGGTCGAACACGCTCACCGTCGCCGATCCGGCGACGGGCGAAGTCATCGCGACCGTCCCGACCGGCGAGCGACCCTACGATGTCGCCTTCGCCCAGGGCCGCGGCTTCATCACCGACCAGTACGGCGACACGGTCACCATGTTCGATGCCGCCACCTTCGCGCCAGACCGGACGATCGGGGTCGGCGAATATCCCGAAGGCATCAATGCCTCGGCCGACGGACGTTTCGTCTTTGTCGCGAACTGGTTTTCGAATACAATCACCGTCATCGACGCCGCGCGCGGCGAGGTGGCGGGCGAGATTGCAACCGGCGACGGGCCGCGCGCCTTCGGGCGCTTCGCCATCGCCGGCAGCTGGGAGGACGAGGAATGAGGCTTGCACTTCTCTTCGCTGTGACGGCGCTTCCGGCGATGGCCGACGTGACGCCCGCCTGGGATGACCTGAAGCCTGCGCTCTACGGCGAGACCGAACTTCTGCCGGGTGACGGGATGATCGCGCTCGACGTGCCCTATCGCACGATGACGGACTCGCGCACGCCGTTCCGGCTGACGGTGACGGCGCTCGAAGGGATCAAGGCGGTCTCGATCATCCTCGACGACAACCCGATGCCGGTCTCGGCCCGCGTCGACCTCGCCGAGCCGCAACAGACCTTCCATTTCGAGGCGACGCTGAGGATCAACGGCCCGACGCCCTACCATGTCGTCGCCGAGACCGTCGCCGGCCACTATTACGTCACCGAGGGTTTCCTGAAGACCTCGGGGCAGGGCGCCTGTGCCGCGCCGCCGGGCACCGATCCGATCGCCGCGCTGGAAACGCTGGGCGACATGGAACTGGCCGTCGGGCGCGAGACCGACAGCGCCGTGGGCGTGCTGACCGCGCTCGCCGGCGGGCAGACCGAACTCACGGTCGATGTCCGCCACCCCAGCCTTTCGGGCATGCAGATGGACCAGATCTCGCTTCTCTTCATCCCGGCGCGCTTCATTGACACGCTCGACGTGAGGGTCGACGGCGAAAGCTATGCCACGCTCACCGGCTCGATCTCGCTGTCGGAGGATCCCGAGTTCGTCCTTTCGATCCCGGGCGACGCACGGGACGTGGGCGTGACGATGACCGACACCGACGGCACGGTGACGCACGCGGCCCGGACGCTCGCGGCCTACTGATCCGTCACTGGCCGCCCGGCTCGGGCTCGATCAGCTCGGTCGGGTAGTCGGAAAGCTCCCACCCGTCGGTGCCGTCGGGAAACCAGTAGACCTGAGTGTAGCCGTACTCGATCGCGCGCTTCGCGGCATTCCACGACATCCAGCAGTCGATCAGGCAGAAGAAGAGGACGGGATGGTCGCTGTCGCCCCCGGTGGCCTTCTCCAGCCCGGCACGGAAATAATCCTCCATCACCGGGGCGAGCCCGCCGTACCCGACATTCGGAAGCCACAGCGCGCCGGGGATCGAATGCCGCGGCTGGTCGCGCCAGATCGTGCCTTCGGGCAGGTTCTCGGGCTTGGGCGGCCGGGGCAGCACGTCGATGAAGGCGACCGTGCCCGCCTCCCACAGCGCGTGCGCCTCTTCCTCGGTCACGACGGTTCCGCCGGCCAGCGTCTCGGGCACCGGCGCGCGGTATTCATCCATCCGGTAACCGTCCGGCTCGTCAACCTGCGCCTGCAGCGCCATCAGCAGCGCCGCCACCAGCTCCTTCACTGCGCGACCTCGAGCATCTCGGTCCCCATGTCGGTCAGAAGCGGCACGCCCGCCTCGGCCAGGATCGCGTCGATCCGGTCCTGGTTGCGCCGGATCAGCGAGTTGAGGCGCCGCGCCCAGGCCGCCTCGCCAAGCCGCACGCCCATCGTGATCCGGTAGAACATCCGCGGCTGCCCCTCTTCCTTCAGAAGGGGTATGGCGACCAGGCCCGGATGCGCAAGCTTGATGTCCGGCCCGGCGATCGGCCCCCACATCAGCGCGCCGTCGGTCGCTCCGCTTTCGACATCGGCCAGCATGTCGCTGGCCGGGTCCTCGTAGCGGCGATCGACGAAAAGGTCGTAGGGCTTGGCCAGCGCGATGAGCCGGTGCCGGACAAGGTGCGTCGCGGGCGCGGTACCTGCGACAACGCCGAGGTGCTTGCCCTGAAGCGCCGGGTCCGACAGCGAGTCGACCGCGGCGAGCGGGCTGTCCTTCTTCACCACCAGCACATAGGCCGAGGTGTAGTAGTGGTTGGTGTTCTGTACCAGCTCGTCACCCTGGCCGAAGCCAATGACGACGTCGCAGGCATTGGCGCCCAGCGTGCGGCGGATGAAGCCGGTCGCCATCGGGAACCAGGTATATTCGAGCGGCAGGCCAAGCTCGCCCGCCAGAAGCTCGGCGATCTTGTTCTCATAGCCCGATCCGTCCTCGGACGAGGCGGGCAGGTTCGCCGGATCGGCGCAGACCCGGAAGGCGGTGTCCGACACCAGGTCCGAGGTCTGCTGCGCGGTGGAAGGAAGGGCGGCGACAAGCGCCGCCACGACCAGCGGTATCAGTGCGCGCCGCATCTCATTGCCCCAGGCACGCCGCTTCAAGCTCGCGGGTGATCTCGGGCTTCTCGGCGCGCTTGGCCGGACGCTCGCGCCCGACCGCGCCCGAGCCGTGCGCCTTGAGATAGATGTAGATGTCGTCGAGATAGCACATGACGTTGGCGTTGGTGCCGAAGGCGGGCATCACCGAGTTCTCGGCGGCGTTCACCTTCTGGCGGCCGTTCGTCACCACGTCGACGAAATCGTAGTAGTCCATGTCCAGGGCCGAGACCTTCAGCGCCGGCGCGTAGCTCGACCCCTCTCCCGCGGGGCCGTGGCAGACGTGGCATTCCGAATGGTAGCGGCGGAAGCCGGAATAGGTCGCCCAGTCGACGGTGCCGTCATCCTCGACCTTGAACGTCGGCACGCCATTTTCGGCGTACCAGCGGCCATCGGCGAACTCGACCGCGTCCAGGTTCTCCGGCGTGTCCTGCGCCAGCGCGGGGGCCGCGGCAAGGACACAGGCGAGAGCTGTCAAAATCCGTATCATGCTCGATCCTCAAGGCTGGAGGGCCGGCGCCGGGTCTTGCCCGCGCCGGCCCTGGTATCAGGCCCGCCTCAGTCGGGCAGCGCGAAGACCGTCAGCGCACCGCCGAGCGCGGTATAGTCGCTGAGCGCGGCATAGCCGCCCACGGCGCCCAGACCGTCGTTCGGGTTGGTCAGGCCGGCCGCAAGACCGATGCCCGCCCAGCCGCCGACGCCCGACAGGATGGCGACGTACTGCTTGCCGCCATGGCTGTAGGTCATCACGTTGCCGATGATGCCCGACGGGGTCTTGAACTTGTAGAGTTCCTCGCCCGTCTCGGCGTTCACCGCCTTCAGGTAGCCCTCGAGCGTGCCGTAGAAGACCACGTCACCGGCGGTCGCCAGGGCGCCCGACCAGACCGAGAACTGCTCGGGCAGCGACCACTTGATCTCGCCCGCGATGTTGTCCCAGGCGATGAAGTTGCCCATGCCGCCATGGCTGTTCGGCGCGGGATACATCGCCAGCGTGGCGCCCACGTAGGGCTGGCCGGCGGTATAGCTCACGCGGAACGGTTCATAGTCCATGCAGACGTGGTTGGTGGGCACGTAGAACAGCTGCGTCTCCGGCGAGTAGGCCGCCGGCTGCTGGTCTTTCGAGCCGAGTGCCGCCGGGCAGATGCCGGTCGAGTTCACGTCCTCGCCGTTCTGCTCGGTCGAGTACTGCGCCACCACGGCCGGACGGCCGTAGGTCGGCGAGTTCGGGTCCATGTCGACGCCGGTCGTCCAGTTGACGGCCGGATCGAACTTCTCGGCGACCAGAAGCTCGCCCGTCTCGCGGTCGAGCGTGTAGCCCAGGCCGTTGCGGTCGAAGTGGGTGAGCAGCTTGCGCATGTTCCCGTCGACCTCCTGGTCGGTCAGGATCATCTCGTTGATGCCGTCGAAGTCCCACTCGTCATGCGGGGTCATCTGGTAGACCCACTTGGCCATGCCGGTGTCGACGTCACGCGCGAAGATGGTCATCGACCAGCGGTTGTCGCCCGGGCGCTGCGCCGGGTTCCAGGTCGAGGGGTTGCCCGAACCGTAGTACATCAGGTTCAGTTCTGGATCGTACGAGTACCAGCCCCAAGTGGTGCCGCCGCCTATCTTCCACTGGTCGCCTTCCCAGGTGGTGGTGCCCGAGTCGGGTCCGACCGGCTTGCCGAGGTTGGTCGTCTGCTCGGGGTCGATCAGCGTGTCGCTGTCAGGTCCCATCGAGTAGGCGCGCCACATCAGCGAACCGTCCGCGATGCTGTAGGCCGTGACCGACCCGCGCACGCCGAACTCGCCGCCCGAGATGCCGACGATGACCTTGTCCTTGACCGGAAGCACGGTCGCGGTGTTTGTCTCGCCGATCGACGGATCGCCGTTCTTGACCGACCAGACGACCTCGCCGGTGTTGGCGTCGAGCGCCACCAGCGTCGTGTCGGCCTGGTGCAGGAAGATCTTGCCGTCGGCATAGGCGACGCCACGGTTGACCGTGTCGCAGCACATGACCGGAATGACGTTCGGATCCTGTTTCGGCTCGTACTTCCACTTGATCGCGCCGCCGTTGTTCAGGTCGAGCGCGTAGACGATGTTCGGGAACGGCGTGTGCACGTACATCGTGTCGCCGACGACCAGCGGAGACCCCTCGTGACCGCGCAGCACGCCGGTCGAGAAGGTCCAGGCCACCTGCAGGTCGCCCACGTTGTCCTTGTTGATCTGGTCGAGTTCCGAATAGCGGTGGTTTTCGTAGTCGCCGGTCTGGATGACCCACTGGTTGGCGTCATCCATCATGCCCATCAGGGCATCGTTGGCGTGAGCGGCGGTGGTGCCAAGAAGCACGGCCGTCGTCAGGCTGAGTATGCGTCTCATTCTTGTCCTCCCGTTAACTTGCCGATCGGGAAGCCGTCGCGTCCAGCTCTGGCGGACCCTTCCCGGTGTCTGGTGTCTGGCGGACCGTCGGGCCTGGTCCCGGCCCGGTCGGCGCGCATCGCTACGGTCGTGGGCAGTCCTCCTATTGTTCGGGGAACGTCGCGAGATATGCGATGAGGTCTGCGCGTTCCTGTTCGTTCCGGATCCCGGCGAAGGTCATCTTCGTTCCGGGTACGAGGTCGCGAGGCTTGGTCAGGAACTTGTCGAGCTCCTCCTCGGTCCAGACATGGCCCTCCTCGCCCAGTGCTTTCATCGGGTCGGAATAGGCGAAGCCCTCGACCGCCGCGGTGGCGCGGCCGACGATGCCGTTGAGCGGCGGGCCGATCTTGGCCTCGGCGTCCGGTCCGACCTCGTGGCAGGCCTGGCACTTGCGGAAGGCCCGCTCGCCCGCCGCCGCATCGCCCTCGGCGAACGTGACCTGGGGCAGGGCGGCCAGCACCGCCGCCACCATCAGGCCACGCCTGTCGAAAATTCCCATTCCGTCCTTCCCTTCGTACGCGTCATGCCGCGAGCCGCTCGGCGTGCCACGCGACGTGGTCACCGCCGAAACTCGCGACGAAGAAATAGCTGTGGTCGTAACCCGCCTGCATCCGCACCACGCCGGGCTGACGGCGCGAGGCCATCAGGTCGGCCATCGCCTCGGGGCGGAGGAGGTCGAGGAACTGGTCGGCCGCGCCCTGATCGATCAGGATGTCGCCCGGCCAGCCGTTCTCGGCCAGTGTCAGGCAGGCGTCGTAGGCGGCCCACTGCGCCTCGTCGTCGCCCAGGTAGGCCGACAGCTGCTTGCGCCCCCAGTCCGACCGCGTCGGGTTCACGATCGGCGCGAAGGCCGAGACCGAGCGGTAGATCTCCGGGTTGCGGAAGGCGATCGTCAGCGCGCCGTGGCCGCCCATCGAATGGCCGGTGATGCCGTGCACCGACCGCACCGGAAAGTTCGCCTCGACCAGCTCGCGCAGCTCGCGCGTGACATAGTCGTACATCTGGAAATGCTTCTTCCAGGGCGTGCGCGTTGCGTTGACGTAAAAGCCGGCGCCCTGACCTAGGTCATAGGCCGCGTCGTCGGCAACGCCGTCGCCGCGCGGGCTGGTGTCCGGGAAGACGACCGCGATCCCCGCCTTGGCCGCATGGGCCTGAAGGCCCGCCTTGGTCATGGCGTTCTCGTGCGTGCAGGTCAGCCCGCTCAGGTACCACAACACCGGCACCGGGGATTCCTCGGCGCCGGGCGGCAGGTAGATGCCGAAGGTCATGTCGACGCCGCAGACGGTCGAGGCATGCCGCACCACCGATTGCGTCCCGCCGTAGCAGCGGTTCTTCGACAGGGTCTCGAGCCCGGTATGGGTCCTTGCGTCCAACACACCTCTCCCGTCCGGGGCAGAACCTGCCCCGGCGTGTTTCGTCCGTACCTTCGGCCTTCTCTTAAATCGGCGTCGTCAATACACGACGACGCTTCGGATGCTTTCGCCTGCGTGCATCAGGTCGAAGCCCCTGTTGATGTCGTTCAGTTCCAGCGTGTGCGTGATCATCGGGTCGATCTCGATCTTCCCGTCCATGTACCAGTCGACGATCTTCGGCACGTCCGTGCGTCCGCGCGCGCCGCCGAAAGCGGTGCCCTTCCAGACCCGTCCGGTGACAAGCTGGAACGGCCGCGTCTCGATCACGGCGCCCGCCGGGGCGACGCCGATGATGATCGACTGGCCCCAGCCGCGGTGCGTGCATTCCAGCGCGTCGCGCATCACCTTGACGTTGCCGGTGCAGTCGAAAGAGTAATCCGCCCCGCCGATCTGGTCGAACGGCGTCTTCGTCATGTTGACGATTTCCTGGACCACGTTCTCGACGTCCTTGGGATTGACGAAGTGCGTCATGCCGAAATGCTCGGCCATCTTCTTCTTGTCGGGGTTCAGGTCGACGCCGATGATCATGTCGGCGCCGGCAAGCCGCAGCCCCTGGATCACGTTCAGCCCGATGCCGCCCAGCCCGAAGACCACGGCCTTCGCGCCGATCTCGACCTTGGCGGTGTTGATGACCGCGCCGATGCCGGTCGTCACGCCGCAGCCGATGTAGCAGATCTTGTCGAACGGCGCGTCCTCGCGCACCTTGGCGACCGCGATCTCGGGCAGCACCGTGTGGTTCGAGAAGGTCGAACAGCCCATGTAATGCAGGATCGGATCGCCATCGAGCGTTGTGAAACGCGAGGTTCCGTCGGGCATCACGCCCTGGCCCTGCGTCGCGCGGATCGAGGTGCACAGGTTCGTCTTGCGGCTGAGGCAGGACGGACAGACCCGGCATTCGGGCGTATAGAGCGGGATGACGTGGTCGCCCTTCTTGACGCTCGTCACGCCTTCGCCGACCTCCACGACGACGCCGGCGCCCTCGTGCCCCAGGATCGCGGGGAACAGGCCCTCGGGGTCGGCGCCCGAAAGGGTGAATTCGTCGGTGTGGCAGATGCCGGTGGCCTTGATCTCGACCATCACCTCGCCGGCCTTCGGCCCGTCGAGATTCACCTCCATGATTTCAAGGGGCTTTCCGGCCTGAACGGCAACGGCGGCGCGGGTGCGCATAGGGTCTCCTCCCGTGGGCAGATTTCAGTCCCGTCCTTGATACGGCGGGTTCGCGGCTGAGTATAGGCGGGGGGTCATGCGCGACAATTGCGACCTTAGTGGGAGAGGGAACCGCCACCGCGCGCCGCGAAGCTGTGCCCGCAAAAGGAAAAACCCGGGGTGGGGGCCCCGGGTTCTCCTTCTGTCGCCTGGCGCACGAGGGTACGCCCGGGCGATCAGACTATCGGTGCGTCCCAGAACGACTGGGCATAGGCGATCTGGTCGCCAAGGCCGCTCAGCTCCGGCGGGATCGGCTCGAATTCCTCGACGATCACGCTGCCGTCGTCCATCGTGGTGGTCGTCTGAAGGACGACGCCATTGTACATCACCGTCTCGATCGACTCCCAGTCCTCGCTGTCCGAGACATCGTTCTCCTGGGTGAACACGATCTGGTCGTCGAGGTAGATCGAGATCAGCTCGTCGCCGTCATCCTCGACGATCTTCCGTCCGGCCAGATCGCCATCGTCCTCGAAGACGGTCCACAGGTCCGACCAGTACTTGTCGTCGTCGCCGTCGGTATCGTGCACCGCGACCTTGTTGCCGGCGTCGTAGATCTCGACGCGGACATCGGTGCTGTCATAGGTGATCGTCTTTTGCTCCACCGCGCCGGTATCGTCGGTGTCGATGTCGATCGACGACCAGACATAGGCGTCCAGCGGATCGGTCTGGAACGAACCGTCGTAGACACCGTTCGTCCAGGATTGCGCCAGCACCATGCCGTCGTCGTAGACGGTGTTCTTGATCCGGATCGTGTCGCCGAAGAAATCGAACTCCTGGATCTCGATCGTGGTCCAGTCCCGTGCGTCCAGCACGTCCTCCTCGTACGAGCCGCTGAACACGCCATCCGTCCAGGCTGCCAGGTAGGTCACGCCGTCGTCGTAGGTGATCTCCTGGACGAGGACGCTTTGTCCAAGACCGTTTCCGGCCATGTTGATCTCTATCGTATCCCAGGCGAAGTTGTTGCCGAGGTCTTCCTTGAAGGATCCGACGAATTCGCCGTCGACGTAGCCCTTCGAGAGCTCGGTGCCGTCGTCATAGACGATGACCTCAAGCCTGACGCGACCGAGGCCCGGCGAATCCCATTCGGTCACCGTCTGGGAGTCCCACGTATAGGCGTCGAGCGGATCGGTCAGCATCGAGCCCACGAAGACGCCATCGACCCAGTTCGCGGTGAAGATTCGGCCGTCATCGAAAGTCTTGAGAACGTCGGTCAGGACACCGAAATCGTCATAAGTCCTCTGGATCTCGGTCCAGTTGTAAAGATTGCCATCATCGGTAACAGTGATCGTGGTAGGCATCGGCTTCCCCCC
>JBNLCA010000389.1:0-2405 GCA_050303575.1 Paracoccaceae bacterium | reverse complement strand
GCGTGCTGGATGCCTACGGCGTCGAGGAGATATCGCTCGGCGATTTCGTCATGACCGGTGGCGAGATCGCCGCGCAGGCGATGATCGACGCGACCGTGCGGCTTCTGCCGCGGGTCCTGGGCAACATGGCCTCGACCATCGCGGAAAGCTTCACCCACGGGCTACTGGAACATCCCCAGTACACCCGCCCCGCGGTCTGGGAGGGCCGCGAGATCCCCGAGGTCCTGCTCTCGGGCGACCACGGCCGCATCGCCGCCTGGCGCCGCGAGATGTCCGAGGCGCTGACCCGCGAGCGCCGGCCGGACCTCTGGGAGGCGTATGAGAAGGCCAAGACGTAGCCACTGGATCATCCCGTTGAGCGCTACGGGAGCTTGGGCGAGCGCCAGCCCATGGGCCGGTGCGCCACCCCCTGACAACGCTTGATTTGCTGACCGAAAGCCGCTAAACGGCGCCATTCCCGACTTCGGCCGGAACGGACTTGCGCGTCATACGCGGTTCAGGCCATTGGGAACAAAGAGAAACGTGCCCGCAAACGGCACACCAACGTCCGGGGCGATAACCCCGAGTATAAAAGGACTGAAGCGATGAACCTGATCGCGCAACTCGAGGCGGAACAGATCGCCGCCCTCGACAAGAAGATACCCGACTTCAAGCCGGGCGACACGATCCGCGTCGGCTACAAGGTGACCGAGGGCACCCGCAGCCGCGTGCAGAACTACGAAGGCGTCTGCATCAGCCGCAAGAACGGCCACGGCATCGCCGGCTCGTTCACCGTCCGCAAGATCTCGTTCGGCGAGGGCGTCGAGCGCGTCTTCCCGCTCTATTCGACCAACATCGAGTCGATCGAGGTCGTGCGCCGGGGCCGCGTACGCCGCGCCAAGCTCTACTACCTCCGCTCGCGCCGGGGCAAATCGGCCCGGATCGCCGAGGACACCACCTACAAGCCCAAAGCGGGCGCCGAGGCGTAAGGAGAGACGAGATGAAAGCCGAAATTCACCCCGAATACCACTTCATCGACGTCAAGATGACCGATGGCACCGTGGTCAAGATGCGCTCGACCTGGGGCGCCGAGGGCGACCAGATGTCGCTCGACATCGATCCCCTGTCGCACCCCGCCTGGACCGGCGGCAACGCCAAGCTGATGGACACCGGCGGCCGCGTGTCGAAGTTCAAGAACAAGTACGCCGGCCTCGGCTTCTGAGCCGCCGCCTGCTTGACGAAGACGCGAAAGCCCGCCGATCCGGCGGGCTTTTTCTTTGCCGCCCGGCACGGTGGGGTTAGGCTCGACGCCTGACCTGGAGGACACCATGCGCCTTGTCCCGATGATTGTCGCCCTGATGCTGACCGCCGTGCCCGTCGCTGCGCGAGAATGCCGACTGCCGCTCCTGATCGGAGACGCGGCTGTGCCAACCAGCTTTCTCTCCTGCCTGCTTGACGAGATTTCCGACCTCAAGCGCGACCAGACCCGTCTGCGCCGTGAAGTCAACGAACTGACGGAAGCGCTCTCCGAGCTTCCCGGCCAGTTCCGCAACGAGGATGGCGTCGTCAGTGCCGACGAGGACCGGAAGCTTGCGACCGCCAGCTTCCGGCTGACCTCGCGCTCGACCTCGGACACCACGTCGCTGCCCGTCGATCAGGACGCAATGGAGACGCTGTGCGCCGGAACGGGCGGCTGCACGGTTACCCTGTTCCTGCGGCCGGAAGGTCTGCGCCCGGCCGATCCGGTCGATATCGTGGCGACCGGGCCTTGCCTCTTCGACTACGATCCAAAGAACGGTGTCTGGGTCCGCGGCGGCGCCTGCGGCGAGGCAGGTGCGCTGACCGGAACCGACGGCAACGGCACGCCGGGCGGCAACGACGGTGGCGAGATCGTCGCGGCGGCTGGCGGTGCGTGCCTTCTGGCCGACAGCGATCCGGGCCTGACGGTCGGGCCAGGCGCAGGCCTTTTCGGCCGCGATCACTCCCGCGGGCTCTTTCTCGTTGCCGCGCCCTCGCTCCGCGACAACGGCTCCGGCCGCTTCCGCTGCGAGCTGAAGATCGAGTGATTTCCGAAGATCGAGCGATTACTGAAGATCAAGTGATTTCGGGCCGTTCGCTTCTTCCAATGGCCGGCGCGACCCCCTAGATTGCCGCGACCGTCCGGGGCGCCCGGGCGCAGAAGAAACGGACGTCAGGAAGCGGGCGGGGTCAGTGGCGCATATCGTCGTCGTGGGGAACGAGAAGGGCGGGTCGGGCAAGTCGACCACGTCGATGCATGTTGCGACCGCGCTCGTGCGGATGGGCCACCGCGTCGCGGCGCTCGATCTCGATATCCGCCAGCGCAGTTTCGGCCGGTATCTCGAGAACCGCGCCCAGACCGTGCAGTCCGAGGGGATCGCGCTGGCAAGCCCGCAGATGATCGAGCT
>JBNLCA010000388.1:0-11136 GCA_050303575.1 Paracoccaceae bacterium | reverse complement strand
GTCCAAACGTCGAATTCGCACCGGTTCGGCAGCCGGTTCACCCGGACGCCCTCGCGTTCAAGGCACCGCTCGCCGAAGACTTCGCGCCGGCCCTGGCGGGTCCGGACCTCGAACTCGCAGCGCGCGGGAAGCGCATAGCGGCGATGGGGCGGACGACCCCAGCCCGGATCGACCGGGTTGTGCGGGCCGTGCGTCGCCTCGTCGTTGCGATCCCTGTTCTTGTCGATCGCATGGACCACGACGCCGAGCGCGATTGCGCCCAGGAGGAGCTTGGCAACGTCGTCGGAATCCGCGGCGGCGGGGGTCGCAGTCAGGGGTCCGATGGCCAGCGCCGCGGCCAGAGCGGTCGTGATGAGGGTCTTGCGGATCATGTCCTGTCCTTTTCTTTCTCTCATTGCGTAAGCCCGCTCTCCCTCGGGGCACGCCCGGTCCGGGGGGAGGACCGGCCCGGGCGATGAGAGGAGGGTGGGTGCGGAGGGAGGGTCAGGCAATAACGCCGCCGGGCTATCGCATAGCCGGGCCGCCGACTGGCCTTGGTTATTGAATAACGGGAATAGCCGACGCATTGTCGGGCGCATGTCCCAACGCATCCTCACCCTTGCACTCGTTGCCTTCGCGGCGCTCGCCTCGCAGGCCTCGGCCGCGTGCTACGCCGACTACAAGGCCAAGCGCGACGCGCCCTTGCAGCTTCACTACGGGGTGATCCAGATTCGGGACTCGGCCTGCGATCCGAACGCCGCCAGCGGCGAGATCCAGGCGAGGATCGCCGGCGATGGCTGGCAGCTTCTGACGGTGGTGTCGGTCTTCGACGATTCCGGCCTCGATCAGCGCCGCGACAGCGCGGGCCAGTTCTTCCTGCGCTATTGAGAACGGCCGCCCCGAAGGACGGCCGCTCGGTCTTCTGGAAATACCGCTCAGCGCCAGGTGGTGTAGCCCAGCGACAGGACCTTGGGGCTGCCGCCCGAGATTCCGTTCATGCGGAACTGGCTGACCCGGCCCTCGCCCGTCATCATGCAGATGTAGGAACCGACCGGCACGTCGCGCAGCGAGACGCGTTCGGTCGTGAAGCGGGCGGCGGCACAGCCGTCGCGACCGCGGTTCGACCTGTCGCCGACGCCGATCTTCGCGCCGCCGACCGGGGTCAGGTAAAGAAGATCGCGGGTCTCGGCCTGAAACCACAGGTCGGCGCCGTTCTGCCGCACGCGGCCGGTGTCGAAATCGACGAGGTAGGTCTGGTTCAGTTCGACCGGGCCGGTCGAATGCGTCACCGCTCCGCCAGATGCCGCGGCGCGGCACTCGAAGCCGCCGGCGATGGCGCGGCAGTTGTCCGAGGGCGCCTCGCGCTGGATCGTGCCCGAGGGGCCGTAATCGCAGACGAGCGCCGGGCGTCCGCCGATATTCATCACGCGCGTGTCGCGCAGCGAGAAGACGAGCGGCGTATTCCACCAGCCGCCCGGCAAGGGCGTTGTCACCTCGGACCGGATCTGGTCGAGCGGGCAGCGGATGGTGTCGGCCTTGGCGCCGGTAACGGCGAAGAGCGCAGCAGCGGCAAGGGCCGCAAGACGGATGTTGAACATGGATTTCTCCTTCCCATGCGTGTGATCGCAACCTTCCGTGGGTCGCGTGTCGCCGTCTTTTCGTTCACTTTTGCGCGGCGGGCCGACCGGACCGCCCCAGCCGCTTGACGCCCCCCGCGCAAGCCCGGACACTCCGCCCGATCCCGAAGGAGCGAAAGACGTGACCGACACCGCCCTGCCCGACCAGCCCGCGACGCCCGCCCGGTCGCTACCGGCGCCGAACCGCATCGTGTTCGGCGGCATCGCGGCGATCGTCGTGATCCTGGGTACGGCGGCAGCGGTGCTCTTCGCGTTCCTGCCCGACGCGAACGCCTTCAACGCCAGGGTCGAGCGGATCTTCGTCGAGAACGCCGACCTGACCTCGAACGCCGAGATCAAGCTGCTCGAGATCCTCGCCCAGTCTGGCACGTCCTTTTCCGAGGTCCTGGCCTCGTACCGCAGCGTGATGTTCATCCTTCTGGTCTTCGCGGCCGCGCTCCTGATCGCCGCCGTGGTCTTTCTGATGACGATCATCGCGCTGAACCGCCGGATGAGCGAGGTCGAGCGCGTCGGCATCACCGTCTCGTCCCTTCTCATCAGCCGCGAGGAAAACGCGGTCTGGCTGAACAACCTGGAATTCAAGCTGACCGAGGCGGCAATCGAGACGCTGGCCGTGCTGGCCGAAGCGCGGATGGATGATGACGTGCTGTCCGGCAGCCAGATCGAGGCCGTCATTTCGGGCCGCAGCGCCGCCGATTGCGACGAGGCGGCGGGCGCGACCCGCATAAAGCGCCTGCGCGACATGCTGGGCAACCAGATCGTCAGCGAGCTTCTGGTCAAGAACATCGCCCGCAAGGGTTACATGCTGGCGGTCGACAAGAACGCCATTCGCATGATCTGAACGGGCTGTCCTCCGATCGGAGGATGCGCTGGTCACTCGCCTCGTGGCATTTTGACCGGCGCATTCGAATTGAAAGGACAGATAATGACGACGCAGACCTCTGCGGCCCTGCCCGAGGGCGTTGTATTCGTACCGCATGAAGACCTTGCCGCAGACCCGCACGGGTGGTTCGCGCGGGTCCGTCCCAACGCCCCGTCGCTGTCTCCGGACGGCGACCGCTTCTACGTGCTGCGCTCGCACGACGTGACCGCCCTTCTCTCCGACCCGCGCGTCGTGCAGATCCCGGGCGAGCGCTACGCCCAGATATCGAAGGTGCCGCCGGGCGTGCTCCACGAGTTCCTCAAGACCTTCATGCTGATGTCGAACGCGCCCGAGCATGGCCAGCGCCGTGGACCGGTGGCGCGGACTTTCTCGCATCCGGCGATGAGGGCCGAACGGGCGAAGATCCGCGCCGTTGCGGACCGGATCATCGGCGACATGCCGCGCGGCGAACCCTTCGATTTCGTCGACCGCATCGCCTCGCGTATCCCGGCCGAGATGATCGCCGAGATCCTTGGACTGCCGCAGTCGGACGCCGACTGGTTCCGTACCCGCGTCTATTCGATGTCGCGCTGCTTCTCGGCGCCCTACGCGGTCGACAAGCACGACGAGATCGAGGCGGCGACGGTCGATCTTCTGAACTATGTCGGCGCGGCACTGGACGACCGGCGTGCAACGCCGCGCGACGATCTTCTCTCGGCGCTCGCCTCGGACGCGCAGGAACTCGGGTCCCGTGACATGACTTTTCAGGTCATGGGCCTGATTCTGGGCGGCAGCGACACGACCCGCGCCGGAATCGCCATGCTGGTGACGCTTCTCTTGCAGAACCCCGACGCTTGGGCCGAGGTAAAGGCGAACCCCGATCTGATCCCTGCCGCGGTGGCCGAGGCGCTTCGGATCGAGCCGCCCATCGCCTCGCTGCCGCGCATCGGCATGCAGCCGATCGAGGTCGGCGGCGTGACGCTTCCGCCGGGCAAGCTGATGCTGATGTCGACGATGTCCGCGATGCGCGATCCCGGCCTCTATCCCGACCCCGACCGGTTCGATCTGCACCGCACCGGCGGGCCGAGGGCGCACATGGTCTTCGGCGGCGGGGTGCACCGCTGCCTTGGCGAGATGCTCGCCCGGATCGAGATGGAGGAAACGCTTGCCGCCCTGATCGCCACGGCCCCCGACATCGAACTGGTCGAGCCTGCGAAGCTGGCCGGCTACGGTGGAATTCGAAGGATTTCGGCGATGACGGTCAAGGTGCCGGACTGAAGCCCACGGGGACAGCGGGCGTCCATCTGATCTTCGGACGAAAGCGACCGCCACGTGTTTGTGCCTGTCGCCCGCGCTGCTATGCACGCACGGACGTTTGAGGAAAGGAAGTTCCGGCACATGGCGAGACACCAGGCCCGCATATATGGATTGAGCGCCATCCGGCGGCGGCTGCTCAAGGCTCTGATCTGGGCTGGAGTGGCGGCCTACCTGGTCTATGTCGCGGTGGAGGTGCGCCCGTCGCGCATTAGCCTCGCCGCAGAGCCGCCGGCTGTCGTTTCGCTGGCAGATTTCTCGCGCTGGACCGATCTGCATGAACGCAACGAGGTCAATGTCGCCGGCCGGATCGATTCACGGGACGGAACGCCTGTCTCCGAGGGCGAAGAGACGGCGCAACTCTTCATCTTCTTCGCGCCGGAAAGCGGGGCAGAGGACACGGTTGTCCGGGCTGCCGTACTGATCGAGCCGGAGGACTTGAGCACCTTCGAGGCAGAGCTGGCCCAATATCCGGACGGAAACCCGGTCAGGCTGAACGGGCGCGTCCTCGACCGGCCCAAGCTTGCCCGTGCGGTCGAGGCGGCGATCAGGAACCGAGGTGTGACCCAGTCGAACCAGTTCATCTATGTCACTCCCTGGCTGGGCGACCGGCGCGATCCACTCGATAATGGACCCTGGTTCGACATCGTGCTGATCGGCCTTTGCTCGCTGGCCGTCCTCTACCAGCTTTTCAGGGCGCTACGGTGGTATCGCAACGACCGGGCGGTCATGGCCACGCTCTCCGACGAGCAGATCGCCATGGTCCGGCGGTCCATGCGCGAGGACCGGACGTCGGGGAACAACCTTCTCCTTCTGATCGTCGCGGCCGTCGTGATCGGCTACGTGGTGAGCAAGTACGTGTAGACCTGCGCCGCAATTGAAGGATTTGCCCGCGCCGCACCGGTTTGGCCGGAATCTCCTGATCCGCGGCAGGCGGGAACATCAGCGGAACGTTGATGAGACCGTTCGAGCGGTTTTCGTCGTGCTTTCGGCCAGAAGTCGGGGCAGGCTGGTGATCCCGGCAGGATTCGAACCTGCAACCTGCCCCTTAGGAGGGGGCTGCTCTATCCAGTTGAGCCACGGGACCACGCGCGGGTCCTTGTCGCCGCAAAGCGCCTTCATTGCAAGTCGTCTGCGGCTTGGACAGCGGCGCGATTGGGGATAACAAGGAGAGAGATCCTCGAAGGAATCCCCGTTTGGCCAGTAGTCCGCGTTCCTCCCGCCGCACCCTGACGCTTCGCGATGTGTCGGAGGCGTCCGGCGTCAGCGAGATGACGGTGAGCCGGGTCCTGCGCGAGCGGGGCGATGTCAGCGAAGCGACACGGGCGCGCGTGCTCGAGGCCGCGCGCCGGCTGGGCTATGTGCCGAACAAGATCGCCGGGTCGCTGGCCTCGAGCCGGGTGAACCTCGTCGCGGTCATCGTGCCCTCGATCTCGAACCTCGTCTTCCCCGAGGTCCTGACCGGCATCTCCGAGGTGCTCGACAACACCGCGCTGCAACCGGTGGTCGGCTTCACCGGCTACATGCCCGAGCGCGAGGAGAAGGTGCTGTACGAGATGCTCTCGTGGCGACCCTCGGGCATCATTGTCGCCGGGCTTGAACACAGCCAGGCGTCGCGGGCGATGCTCGCCAACGCGGCGATCCCGGTGGTCGAGATCATGGACACCGACGGCGAGGCGATCGACGCGGTGGTCGGGATATCGCACCGCCGCGCCGGCCGCGAAATGGCGAACGCCATCGTCGAACAGGGCTATCGCAGGATTGCCTTCCTCGGCACCGGCATGCCGCTCGACCACAGGGCGCGCAAGCGGTTCGAGGGCTTCACCGAGGCGCTGGCCAAGGCCGGGCTAGAGGTGGCGGACCAGGAGTTCTACGAGGGGGGCTCGGGCCTCGCGCGCGGGCGCGAGATGACCGAGGCCGTGCTCAAGCGGACGCCTGACCTGGATTTCATATACTATTCCAATGACCTGATCGGCGCGGGTGGTCTGATCTGGTGCCTTGAAAAGGGCATCGACGTGCCCGGCAAGCTGGGGCTGGCCGGTTTCAACGGTCTCGAGCTTCTTCAGGGCCTGCCCAAGGTCATGGCGACGATGGGCGCCCGCCGGCGCGAGATCGGCCGTACTGCCGCCGAGATCATCTCCGCGGCGGCCGGCAAGGACACCGCCGGCGGCGAGCGGGTCGAACTGGAACCGGCGATCCGGCCTGGCGACACGCTGGTCAGGCGTTAGGGCGGGCCCGTCGCCTGTCGCAGGGACGGAAGCCACTCCTAGTCCAGGAAATCCGGGCCTAGTTCACGAAATCCTGCGTGTACCAGATGCGCCCGCAATAGGGCGCCGAGGCGTCATAATGGGCGCCGGTGCTCATCCGTCCCATCCGGCTGTCGAGGATGTTGCGACGGTGCCCCGCCGAGGTCATCAGGCTTGCCACCATGTGCCGCGCAAGCGATTCGTAGGTGTGCGGCGGAAGCGGCTGGCCGCCATAGGTGGCGAACTGGCAGGCCGAGGCGTTCAGGATGCGGAACGGGCCGTTCTCGATCTGGTAGAGCGACGTCGAGCCGATGTTCTCGGCCCCCGTGCGGATACGGATCCCGGCCGCCTTGATCCGGTCGCTGAGCGTGCGCCGCCCGGCGACGTTGCTTTCGTGGCTCAGCCGGCCGCGTCGCGCCATCCAGCGGCTGTGCGCCTGCGCCTCGCGCCGGAGGGACGCACCGGCGAGCGAAAGCGGCCCGCGTCCGTTCCGGCAGCGCACGTAGTTCACTTCGGCCAGCACCGCCGCATCGAGGAGCCGTTGGTCGAGGTTGCCCGCCGGAACCGCGTGCGTGCGTGCCGCTGCGGGCATCGCCCGGGTGCAGGCCTCGGCTACGCCGCTGGCCAGGATGATGGCAAGAACAAGTGGAATGGTCCGCAACATGACCCGCCTCATGACCTTTGCACTGCAGTTAACCCCGCGTATCAACCTACGGGATAGCTTGGCGTCAGTTGGGCGTCAGTTGGGCAAAAACCTGCGCAGCGTTGCGCGGGCTCACAGCATCGCCGGCACGACCAGGTCGGGCGGCCGATGGCCATCGGCGAAGGTCTTGATGTTGATGATGACCTTCTCGCCCATCTCGATCCGCCCCTCGACCGTGGCCGAGCCCATGTGCGGCAGAAGGACAACATTCTCGCACTCGCGCAGGCGCGGATTGATCTCTGCCCCGCGCTCGAAGACGTCGAGACCGGCACCCGCGATCTCGCCCGTCCGCAGCATCCGGGTCAGGGCGTTCTCGTCGATCACCTCGCCGCGCGAGGTGTTCACGATGACGGCCGAAGGCTTCATCAGCTTGAGCCTGCGGGCGTTCATCAGGTGGAAGGTGGACGGCGTGTGCGGGCAGTTGATCGACAGGATGTCGATGCGGCTGACCATCTGGTCGAGGCTGTCCCAGTATGTGGCGTCCAGTTCTTCCTCGATCTCCGGTCGCAGCCGCTTTCGGTTGTGATAGTGGATCTGGAGGCCGAAGGCACGCGCCCGCCGGGCAACCGCCTGGCCGATCCGGCCCATGCCGAGGATGCCGAGGCGCCGCCCGCCGACGCGGCCGCCCAGGAAGGCGGTCGGAGCCCAGCCAGTCCAGGCGCCCGCCTGCATGACGGCAAGACCCTCGGGAATGCGGCGGATCACGGCAAGGATCAGCGCCATCACCATGTCGGCGGTATCCTCGGTGACGACCCCCGGCGTGTTCGAGACCAGGATTCCCCGCTGCCGCGCAGTCGCCACGTCGATATGGTCTATGCCCGCGCCGTAGTTGGCGATCAGCTTGAGCCGTTCGGGCGCGCGGGCCAGCATCGCGGCGTCGATCTGGTCGGTCAGGGTCGGCACCAGGACGTCTGCCTGGGCCATCGCGGCGACCAGTTCTTCCTTCGACATCGGGTGGTCGTCGGTGCGGAGCTTTACGTCGAAAAGCTCGGTCATCCGGGTTTCGACCACCTCGGGCAACCGTCGCGTCACGACAACACTCAGCTGCTTCCCGGGCATGCCTTCACTCCCCCGCCTTTCCGTCCCGCACGTTCGCTGGCAAAGTGGCCCATGAGAGGACGGGGCACAAGAACCCGCGAGCAGTCCGAGCAATAAAATTGCGAAACAGGCATGGTCTGGGACAGGTTATGATTCGCGCAGTTGCAGCTGCGGTGCTGCTTTTTGCTGCACCCGTCTCCGCGCCGGCCGGCGCGGACGAGCGCGGCCCTGTCACCAACCTGCCGATCCCGCGCTTCGTGTCGCTCAAGGCGGACGAGGCGAACGTTCGCCGCGGCCCGGGCACCGACCACCGGATCGACTGGGTCTTCAAGCGCCGCGACATGCCGTTGCAGGTGGTCGCGGAATACAGCCACTGGCGCAAGGTCGTCGACCGCGACGGCGAGGGCGGCTGGGTCCACTACACGCTGCTTTCGGGCGTCCGCACGGTGATCGTCGAGGCCGACATGTCAGCCCTTCACCTCAAGCCCGAGGAAGCCTCGCCGGTGAACGCCTATGCCGAGGCAGGCGTGATCGCGCGGCTGGGCGAATGCGTGCCCGACTGGTGCCGCATCACCACCGGGGGCGAGCGCGGCTGGGTCGAGACGACCGCGCTCTGGGGCGTGGCGCCGGGCGAGATCCGCGAATAGCTTGGCCATTGAAGGCCCATTCGGCCCGCGCTACGCCAATGCCATGTCGAGCGATCATTCCACGCGACTGAATCTTTCTGCCGGCGCCGCCTCGGTGACAGTGGCGCTGGTGCTGGTCGGGCTGAAGCTCTGGGCGCTCGCCGAGACCGGCGCGCTTTCGGTCGCGGCCTCGCTCGCCGACAGCGCGCTTGACCTGATGGTGTCTGTGGGCGGGCTTGCGGCCCTGATCTACGCCGCCAAGCCCGCCGACGAGGACCATGCCTTTGGCCACACGTCGGCCGAGGACCTCGCCGCCCTTGGCCAGTCGGTCTTCATCCTCGGCTCGGCCGCGGTGATCGGCTGGGCCGCCATCGCGCGGCTTCTCGCCGAGACGCCGACCCATCTCGCCGCCGAGGGGCACGGCATCGCGGTCATGGTCGCCTCGATCGGCCTGACGGTCTGCCTGGTCCTCTGGCAACGCCGGGTCGCGGCCCGCACCGGCAGCCGCGTGGTGAAGGCGGATTCGCTCCACTACGTGGGCGACCTTCTGCCCAATATCGGCGCGATCATCTCGCTCTGGGCCTCGGCGCAGTTCGGCCTCGGCCAGATCGACAGCGTGGTCGCGATCGGCGCCGCGCTGATGATGGCGGCGGGCGCTGCGACGATCTTCAAGGGGGCCTGGGACGCTCTGATGGACCGCTCGGCCGATCCCGCGCTGGTCGAGGGGATCTCGGCGATCGCCCGCGACTGGCCGGAGGTGCGCGGTTTTCACGACCTGAAGACGCGGACGGCCGGGGCGCGGGTCTTCGTCAACATCCATATCGAGCTCGACGGCGAGCAGACCCTGAGCCGGGCGCACGACATCGGCGCGGCCCTGAGACGCCGCATAATCGAGACCTATCCGCAGACGGACGTGATCGTGCACAAGGACGTTGCCGGACGGAAGCACGGGGACTGACATCGGGAAGAGCGCACCGTCCTTCGCGGCGGTCACGCGCCCGGGACCGGCACCCACTGGTAGGTCGGCATGTGCCAGCCGGTCTCCTCGCGCACCTGCCAGCGGCTGCCGCAGCGCTTGCAGCGGCAGCGGTAGAGGGTAGCGTACTCCTCGCGCAGCACCGTCTCGCGTTCGACCTCGATCAGGCCGGCGCGTTCCTCGCCGCGCGGGCCGGTCAAGGTCCGGTCGGGCAGAAGCGTGCAGAAACAGACGCCCTCGGCCACCGCCCTCAGTCGCCGGATCGCCTCGGCGAGGTAGCGCCGGTTCGGGACGATGGCGCCGCCGAGATCAATCCCTTTGGTCGCGGCTTCGATCCGGCCCGCGTGCGGAGCAAGGAAGCCCAGGACCTCGTCGTCATAGCCGATCATGACCTCGCGGACGGCCCGGTAGACACGGTCCGGGTCGCCCGACAGGAAATCGTCGAGCGCCTGGGGGCCGTCAGGCAGCACGGTCAGGCCGCGTCCACGAGGCCCCGGCCCTTCAGAAGCGCCTCGACCCCCGGCATCCGGCCGCGGAACTTGACGTAGAGGTCCTCGGGCGGCTCGGACCCGCCGGCCGAGAGGATATGTTCCTCGAGCTTCCTCGCGGTCTCGGGGTCGAAGGCGCTGCCCGCTTCCTCGAACGCTTCGAACGCGTCGGCATCCATCACCTCGGACCACATGTAGGAATAGTAACCCGACGAATAGCCGTCGCCCGAGAAGACATGGGCGAAATGCGGCGTCGCGTGGCGCATCGGGATCGCGTGCGGCGCGCCGAGGCCTGCAAGGATCTCGGCCTGCATCTTCATCGGATCCTCCGGCGCCGCGCCCTCGTGGAAGGCGAGATCGACCAGGGCGGACGAGACATATTCGACCGTCGCATGGCCCATGTCCGCGTTCTTCGCGGCGAGCATCCGGTCAAGCAGTTCCTTCGGCATCGGCTCGCCTGTCTTCCAGTGCCTCGCGTGCTCGGCCAGCACCTCGGGCACCTCCAGCCAATGCTCGTAAAGCTGGCTCGGCAGCTCGACGAAATCGCGCGCGACCGAAGTGCCGGAGATGAAGGGGAAGGTCACGTCCGACAGCATCTGGTGCAGCGCGTGGCCGAACTCGTGGAACAGCGTGCGCGCGTCGTCGTAGCTCAGAAGCGCTGGCTGGCCGGCCGGAGGCTTGGCGAAGTTGCAGACATTGGTGACGATGGGGCGAACGTCGCCGCCCAGCTTCTTCTGGCTGCGCATCGACGAGCACCACGCGCCCGACCGCTTCGAGCCGCGGGCGAAGTAATCGCCGATGAAGATCGCCATCAGCCGGCCGTTCCGCGTCACTTCCCAGGCCCGCGCGTCGGGATGGTAGAGAGGGACGTCGATCTCCTTGAAGTCGAGCCCGAAGAGCCGGTGCGCACAGGCAAAGGCGGCGGCGATCATCGCTTCGAGCGAGAGGTAGGGTTTGACCTCGGACTCGTCGATGTCGAACTCGGCCTTGCGGCGCTTCTCGGCATAGTAGCGCCAGTCCCAGGGTTCCAGTTCGCCGTTGATCCCGTCCTCGCGCATCATCTGCGTCAGCACCTCGGCATCCGCCTCGGCGCGCATCTTGGCCGGCGCCCACACCGCCATCAGAAGGTCGCGCACCGCGGCGGGCGTCTTCGCCATCTCGGGCTCGAGCTTGTAGGCCGAGAAGCTGTCGTAGCCCAAGAGCTTCGCCCGTTCCTCGCGCAGCTTCAGCGTTTCGGCGACGATGCTGCGGTTGTCGGTGTCGCCAC
>JBNLCA010000387.1:0-5133 GCA_050303575.1 Paracoccaceae bacterium | reverse complement strand
CAAGTGCGGCGAGGATATCTCGGCCGAGCGGTTGGACGCGTTGCCTGCGACCCCCTTCTGCCGTAACTGCGCCCCCTGAGGCCGCCGCACGTCGCTGAAATGGGCGCCGCGCCACAGTCGTGGACGCGTCTGACGGGACATGACCCCTCCGGGCTTTCCCTTTTCGGCGGACCCGTCCATTGTGGTTGGTAGTACGCGGCGCGCCAGATGTGGTTCCGGACGGAGCCATGGCGTGCCGCGGCCGGTGCGGCACGCTGAGGCTGCCGGGAGGCAATCGACGCGCCCGGAACGGCCCTGAAGGGGGAAGGTCTGTGTCAGACCGTGTGAGTGAGCGGCGCGATGGGCGCGTCGCGGTTCTGACCATCGACAACCCGCCCGCAAATGCGCTGGGGCAGGCGGTGCGGGCCGGTCTTCTGTCGGCGCTCGACAGGCTTGCCGACGATCCCTCGGTCGATGCCATCGTGATCAGCGGCGCCGGATCGGTCTTCGCCACCGGAACCGATGTCGGCGAACTAGGAGCGGGCGGACCAGCACTCTCCACGCTTTGCGAAAGGATCGAGCAATTCCCCAGGCCCGTGGTCGCCTGTCTTTCCGGTTCGGCGCTGGGGGGCGGGCTGGAGCTTGCCCTCGCGGCGTGGCGCCGGGTGGCGGCCGAGGGGACGCAGATCGGCTTTCCCGAGGTCACGCTCGGGCTGGTGCCGGGGGCCGGTGGAACGTTCAGGGCGCCGCGGCTCGTTGGCGCGGGCGCGGCGCTCGATCTGATGCTGTCGGGGCGGCCCGTCCCGGCCCGCCGCGCCCTCGACATGGGTTTCGTCGACTTCGTCGAAGCCGAGCCGGAGGCCGCCGCGATAACGCTGGCCCGTGACCTCGCCGGTGTGGTCGAGGCGCCGCGCGATACCGGCTTCGCCGATCCGGCCGACTACCTGGCGACAGTCCGCGCCCGGCGGGCGGCGCTCGCGCCGCGCGCAAGGGCCGAGGCGCGGATCGTCGATTGCGTCGAGGCGGCGCTCCTGCTGCCGCCGGACGAGGCGCGGGAATACGAACGTACGGCCTTCGAGGAGTGCCTCGACACGGCCGAATCCCGCTCCCTTCGCCACGCGACCGCCGCCGAGAGGCTGGCCTGGATCGTGCCCGGACTTGATCATGCGCTCGCCCGGCCGGTGCGGCGCGTAGGCCTGGTCGGTGGCGGCGTCTGCGGTAGCGGCATCGCGGCCGCCTGCCTTGCCGTGGGCCTGCCGGTCGTCCTGACCGAGCGCGACGAGGTGAACCGCGACCAGGCCGCCGGTCGGGTCGAGACGCTCGTCTTCCGCGATCTCAACCGCGGCCGTATCGGCGAGGACGAGGCGGTGGCGCGTCTCGCCCGGCTGATCCCGGCGGTCGGGCTCGACTCGCTCGGCGTCTGCGATCTGGTTATCGAGGCAGTGCCGGAGGACCTTGCCCTCAAGCGCGCCATTTTCGCCGATCTGGAACGCTGGGCGCCGGGCGCGGTGCTGGCCACGGCGACGGACGGGACCGGTCTCGACACGATCGCGGCGGCGACGACCCGGCCCGAGCGGGTCATGGGCCTGCATTTCTTCGCCCCCGAACAGGCGACCCGGGCCGTCGAGGTGGTCGCAGGCGAGGCGACGGCAGCCTGGGTCCTGGCGTCCGGGTTCGCGTTCGTCCGGCGTCTGGGACGCGCCCCGGTCCACTCGGTCGTCTCGCCCGGCTTCATCGGCAACCGCGTCTATGGCGCGTGCCGGATGGCGATGGACCTTTTGATGGAGGAGGGGGCAAGCCCCGGCGCCATCGATGCCGCGCTCCGCGCTGCGGGCCTGCCCTTCGGCCCGTACCAGGCCGCGGATCTCGCGGGCCTCGACCGCGACCCGGCGGACAGGCGGCTGCCGCCGGCCAGCACCGACGGCATCACCGAGCCGACCATCGCCGAGATCCTCGCCGCGATGGGCCGGGTCGGCCGCCGCGCGGGTGCCGGGTTCTACAGCTACCATGAGGGCGCGCCCGAGGGGGTCGCCGACCCCGAAGTCGCGCGGGTGATCGCCGCCGAACGGGCGCGCCGGGGCATCACGCCCCGCACCGTCACCGCATCCGAAATCCGCCGCCGGGCGTTCGCCGCGATGGCGAACGAGGGTGCCAGGGCGGTGTCCGAGGGCGTGGCGCTGCGCCCGTCCGACGTCGATGTCGCGCTGATCAACGGCTTCGGCTTCCCGCGACATATTGGCGGGCCGATGCAATGGGCGGACGAGACCGGCCTCCTCGCGGTCCGGAGCGACCTGAACCGCTGGTCGGTCGAGGACCCGCGCCTTTGGATGCCGCCGCCGATCTGGGACGAACTGATCAAGAACGGCCTGAAATTCGCCGATCTCGGGCCGAGTTCCTGACCGTATCGAACATCGACTTTACCGACGCTCATCCATCTTGGCGGCGTCCCACAGCGCGTCCATCTCTTCGAGCGTGCTCTCTTCCGGGCGCTTCCCGCGCGCGGCGAGCGCTGCCTCGATCGCGGCGAAGCGGCGGGTGAACTTGGCATTCGCCGCACGGAGCGCCGCCTCGGGCTCGACCTTCAGATGCCGGGCGAGGTTCGCCATGACGAAGAGGAGATCGCCGAACTCCTCCTCTATCTTTTCCTGCGGCAGGCTCTCGCTCGCCTCGGTCAGCTCGTGCGCTTCCTCGACGATCTTGGCCAGCACGTGCGAGGCGTCGGGCCAGTCGAACCCGACCCGCGCCGCCCGTTTCTGCAGCTTCACGGCACGCAGAAGCGCCGGCAGCCCCAGCGCCACGCCGTCCAACGTGCCTGCAGCGCCACGTTCGGCGGCCTTTTGCGCCTCCCAGTCCCTGGTCTGTTGCTCGGCCGACTTGTCGCGGCTTTCGTCGCCGAACACGTGCGGATGCCGCGCCACCATCTTGTCCGACACTGTATCCGCGACCGAGCGGAAGTCGAAAAACCCCGCCTCGGCAGCCATTTGGGCGTGATAGATCACCTGCAGGAGCAGATCGCCGAGCTCGCCCTCGAGTTCGTCCCACGCCTCGCGCTCGATCGCGTCGGCCACCTCGTAGGCCTCTTCGATCGTATAGGGTGCTATCGTGGCGAAGGTCTGCTCGATGTCCCAGGGGCATCCGGTCGCGGGATCGCGCAGCCGTTCCATGATGGCGATCAGCCGCCGGATCGCCAATTCGGGGCTTGCGAGGGGAGGGGGGTTCGTGGTCATGGGTGTGACTATTCAGGATTTGCGGGGATTGTCACGATGGCCGTCATAAACCGTATCGCCGCAATGGCGGACGAGATGAAGGGCTGGCGCCAATGGCTGCACCGGCATCCCGAGCTTCGGTTCGACCTTCCGGTGACGTCGGCCTTCGTCGCCGAGCGGCTGAAGGAGTTCGGCGTCGACGAGGTGCACCAGGGGATCGCCGAGACCGGCATTGTCGCCATCATCAACGGCCGCGGCGAGGGCAAGACCATCGGCCTGCGCGCCGACATGGACGCCCTGCCGATCGACGAGGAAACCGGGGCCGACCACGCCTCGACCCATCCCGGCAAGATGCATGCCTGCGGCCATGACGGGCATACGACGATGCTGCTGGGTGCCGCGAAGTACCTCGCCGAGACCCGCAACTTCTCGGGCCGCGTTGCGCTCATCTTCCAGCCGGCCGAAGAGCACGGCGCCGGCGCTGACGTCATGGTCAAGGAAGGGATGCTGGACCGGTTCGACATCGACCGGGTCTTCGCGCTTCACAACGCGCCGAACCTGCCGGTCGGGCATTTCCAGACGACGCCCGGTCCGATCATGGCGGCGGTCGACACGTTCGAGATTACCGTGACCGGCCGCGGTGGCCACGGCGCGATGCCGCACGAGACGGCGGATCCGATCGTCGCGGCGGCGGGCATCGTGCAGGCGATCCAGACCATCGTCAGCCGGAACCACTATGCGATGGACGACCTTGTCGTTTCGGTCACCCAGATCCACACCGGCACCGCCGACAACATCATCCCCGAGACCGCCTGGATCAACGGAACCGTGCGCACCTTCCGCCGCGAGGTGCAGGAGATGGTCATGCGCCGTCTCGACGAAATCACGGCCGGGCAGGCGGCGGCCTATGGTGTGCAGGCCGAGCTGACCTACGAGGTCGGCTATCCGGCCACCGTGAACGACGCCGACCAGGCGGCCTTTGCCGCAAAGGTGGCGCGCGAGGTCTCGGGCGACAAGCGCGTCAACGCCGAGGCCGGCCGCGAGATGGGCGCCGAGGACTTCGCCTACATGCTGAACGAACGGCCGGGCGCGTACCTCTTCCTCGGGGCCGGCGACGGGCCTGGCCTGCACCACCCGAAGTATGACTTCAACGACGAGGCCACGCCTTACGGCGCCTCGTTCTTCGCCCGCCTCGTCGAGACGGCGCAGCCGGCCCGCTAGCCCTCCTTCACTCCCTCGGCCAAGGGGGCTAGGCTTGCCCTTCACGCAGAGGGAGGGGACCGAGATGAGCATGGACGCAATCGCCGCGGGGAAGACCGCCCTGGTCACCGGCGGAGCCGCCGGGATCGGGCTTGCTGCTGCACACCGGTTCGCCGCGAAGGGCATGAACGTCGTCCTCGCCGACCTGCGCGAGGAACTCTTCGCCGAGGCCGAGGCATCGCTGCGTGCCGCCGGTGCGGGCGAGGTTCTCTGCCGCAAGCTCGACGTCTCGGACGTTGCCGCCATCGCCGCACTCGAGGTCGAGATCACGTCGCGCTTGGGCGGCGTCGATGTCCTGATGTGCAATGCCGGCATCCAGCCCGGCAGCGATATCTTCGACAGGTCGGGTACGTGGGACCGCATCCTTGCCGTCAATCTCGGCGGCATCACCCGGACCTGCCAGACCTTCGTGCCTGGCATGATGGCGCGCGGAGCGCCGGGCCTTGTCATCAATACCGGCTCGAAACAGGGGATAACGACGCCGCCCGGCGATCCGGCCTATAACGTCGCAAAGGCCGGGGTGAAGGTGTTCACCGAGGCTTTGCAGCACGAACTCCGCGAGGCCGGTTCGCAGGTCACGGCGCATCTCCTCGTCCCCGGGTTCGTCTTCACCGACCTCACCCGCCGCGACCGGACCGAGAAGCCCACCGGGGCCTGGACGCCGGACCAAACGGCAGATTTCATGATG
>JBNLCA010000386.1:0-5414 GCA_050303575.1 Paracoccaceae bacterium | reverse complement strand
CTTCGGCGAAGTCGGTCGCGGCGAAGATTCCGGCGACGGCGCCGACCGGCGAGCGCAGTTCTTCCGGCGCGCCGGGGCTGTCCTGCACGCGCAGCCACGGCCAGTAGAGCGCGCCGAGATCCGAACCGCCGGTCGTGCGTGTGAGGTCCTCGCGCCACTGGATCGCGCGGGCGAGCGTAAGACCCGAGGGCGGGGCGAAAATGGCGAACCAGCGCCAGCGCTCGCGCTCAAGCCGGGAAAGGACATATTGCTGCGCCCAGAGCATGTCGCCCTCGGGGATCGCGCGGCCGTAACCGGTGGCGGTCACCGCGCGATGTGCTTCGGGCACACCCTCAGGCGCGCGGCAGTCGCAGCGGCGGAAGCAGGGATCGCCGGGATTGGCGGGCGGCACGTAGCGGTCGTCCTCGACCACGATCTCGGCGTCGAGATCGGGAATCGCGACCAGCGCCACCTCGTGCTGTCGCAGAAGCAGTTCAAGCCCGTGCCGTTCCGGCAGGTTGTCGATGCCGAGCATCCGGTTCAGAAGCTGCTGCGGGTCGAGCGCGCCGACCGACGGAGCGACGTTGACGATCCAGAGCCGCCGCCCGCCGTTGGCGAAATAGTCCCGCACCGACTTGTCGAGCGTCGCCCCAGGGGGAGACGGGACAGCGGCGCCGCTCTCGTCGGTGCGGAACTTCGCGACATAGCCCTGCCAGTCGTCGACGGCGACAGCTTCGCCCACGTAGCGCGGGCCGGCGATGCCGACGAAGCCGGCCACGTCGGTCCGCACCCGCGGGAATGCCTCTGCCCGGGGGCGGGGGCGGCTGTAGACGCCGGGAATCTGGTAGGACTGCGTCATCTGTCAGGACCTCACGAGACGTCCATGCGCTCGTGGACGAGGTCCACCTGCTCGATGGCGAACTCGTTGCCCTTGGCGCTGAGCGTCGGGCCGGTGATCTTGGTCGGCCAGGCGTTGGTCAGCGTCCAGGTCATCGCCGGCGCGTTGCGGTCGTGCTTCTCGTTCAGAAGCTTGATGACCACGGTCTTGGTCGGCGGGAAGGTCGTCCCGCCGTCGCGCGCCTCCTTGCGCCACTCCCAGAGGTAGAGGCTGCCGGTGATGCCGCGCTTGAACTGCACGGGCGAGTATTTCTCGGTCCCCGGCAGCTGGCGCATCGCCGAGGTCGGATCGTTGCCCTCGCGGTACTCGATCGGCACCGTCTCGCTATCGAGGCCCGAAATCTCGGAGAAGCCGACGACTTCCTCGTTGTCGATCTCGACGATGAAGTTGAAGTTCGAATAGGGGTTCGGCCGTTCAGTTGCCATGTCTCAATCTCCGGATTGCTGGGCCTAGTTGCTCGACGCGGTGAACTGGCCGATCTTGAAGATGACGAACTCGGCCGGGGCGACGGGGGCGAGGCCGATCTCGCAGATCAGCCGCCCGTTATCGATGTCGTCCTGCGTCATGGTCGAGCGGTTGCAGGTGACGAAGAACCCTTCCTCGGGCGTCGTTCCCATCAGCGCGCCGGATTTCCAGACGCCGGTCAGGAATGAAGTGATCGACTGCGTCACCCTTTCCCACAACGCCTCGGAGTTCGGCTCGAACACGACCCACTGGGTGCCGATGTCGATGGAATGCTCGACGTAGATGAAGAGCCTGCGGATGTTCAGGTACTTCCATTCCTGGTCCGAGCTGATCGTCCGCGCGCCCCACATCCGGATGCCGCGCGGGGTGAGGTCGCGAATGAGGTTGATCCCGACCGGGTTCAGAACTTCCTGCTCGGGCGCCGTCAGCGGCAGCGCGACATCGGTGATGTTGCGGACAACCTCGTTTGCCGGGGCCTTGTGGACGCCGACCGAATTGTCGGTCCGCGCGTAGATGCCCATCGCGTAGCCTGACGGCGGGAAGCTCTCGATCCGGCCGTTCGCCGTGTTCAGGGCGCGCAGCCACGGCGCGTAGTAGGCGGCGTACTTGCTGTCGTAGTTGTTGCGGTGCGCCTGGATCGAGGTGACGTCGGCCGCGTCGACCGGCGCGTCCAGAACCGCAACGCGGTACTTCAGACGTTCGCAGTGGCTGATGAGCGCGCCCTGCACCGTCTCGGCGGTAACGCCGGGGACGGCGACCATCGAGATGTCGTCGCGTTCGGCCAGCGCCTCGATGCCGGTACGTCGGCCGGGGCCAAGATCCTCGCCGATAAGCGAGAGATCGGTGATGGCGCCGCCGTTGTTTCCGTTCTGGAGCGCGCGCGGGAAGCCGTCGGCGGTTGCCGGGGCGTCGGCGAAGTTGGTGCCGGCGCCCGCAACCGGGGTGACGACCTCGATCAGCTTCGAGCCGGATTCGCCGTCGTTCAGCCGGTCGGCGAAATACTTCAGGCCCGCGTCGGTCGAGGTGTCGTTGTTCCAGGTCAGGCCTTCGAACGCCTCGGCCAGGACCGGAGTGCCGGATTCGGCGTCTGCCTGCCAGATCACCACGTCAAGCTCGTGGACGCGCAGGAACATGTTGCGCTGCGCCGGGTCCGGATCGAGGTCGAGCGGCGCGGCGAGATTCAGCGGCGCGGCCAGCGTGACGGTGCGTGCGCCCGCGTCGATCGAGGCAATGGTCGCCTCGATCTTCGCGGCCCCGGTGTCGAGCTCGACCTTCGCGCCGGTGTAGAAGCTGGCGGTCGAGGCAACCGAGAGCGTGTCGTCGCCGTTGGCGGCGGCCTGAAGCCCCTCGAACGTTGCCCAGTTGGTGGCATCGACGCCGCCCGCCGGGAAGTTGCCCGCCGTCTCGCTGAGCCAGAGCGCGCTGTGTGTCGGATCGACCAGCACGACCTCGGCGTTGGCGAAGCCGGCGGCATTCTGCACCGCGATCGTCTCGAAGGCACCGGCGCGGTTGGGTGCGGCGAGGCCCGAGACATCGTTGACATAGATGCGGGTGAAGATGCCGTTACCGGGCGCGGTCGCGACAAGGCGGGTCGGCGTCGCCGCCGGGGCCGCTGCGGCGAGCGCGTTGTTCACCGTGACATGGGCGCCGGGCGCGATGTCCTGCGCGGTGCGCACCTGCGCCAGCGTCACGTCCGTGGTATTGCCGCCGGTATCGACGCGGATCTCGTCACCGATCTGCAGCATCATGGCAAGGTCATGCGGGATCGCGCCCGGTCCGAACGGACCGCCGCCGCCGGTCATATCGATGGCAAACGCCGCCGGTGCCGCGCCAAGGTCGATCGGGGTGCCGAGCGGGTTGCCGCCCCGCGCGATCAGCTGGATCGTGCCGCCGCCGGAATGGTCCGCGCCCGCACCGCCGCCGGTGGTCGAGAACTCGGTGTTTCCGTCGGCGATGGCGGTGATCGTCAGCGCCTCGGCGCCCACGGTGATCTGGTCTCCGGTCCGCAGGTTCTGCATCGCGGCCGGAGTGAAGCTGAGCGTCTGGACGCCCGCAGCGGCATCGGCTGCCAGCGGGATCGCCGGATCGACGCGGCGGCCACCCGAGGTGGCGAGCGCCACCGGCGCCCTGTCGCGCGGCCGGAACTCGACCGAGAGGCGGTTGCCGTCATTGCCGCGATGGCGGGCGCGGATCACCGGGCCGGTGCCGGCCGAGGGCGCAGCGCCCAGGATCTCGATCCGGGTATTGTCGGGCTCGAAGGTCACACCGGCAGCGACCGGGTTGGCCAGCACCACCGAGTTGTCGAGCGGATTGATCGAGGCGACGGCAGAGGCCAGGCGCTCGGTGAAGGCGCCGGTCGCGTTCGGCCGGGTGAAGACGCGCAGGACGGTGCCCGGCGCGACCCGGCGCAGGCTGTTCAGGCGCAGCGTGTCGGTCGGACCGCGCACCGTGACACCGCGCGCCAGCCGGAAGATCGTGCCCTGGTCCATCGTCCGCTCTGCGGCGGCGGCGCCGGGGCCGAGGGTGCGCACGACGTAGCAGCGGCTGCCGCCGTTCTCGAAGAACGCCTTGACCGCGTGGCCGAGATAGTCGCCCAGCCCCGAGGGCGAAGTGATCGGGTCGCCGAAGAGGCGCCGGAACTGGCCGTAGCTGCCGATGAAGGTCGGTTTGCCTTCCGGACCGCTGCGGGTGGCACCGACGAACCCGGCGGTCGACGTGCTGACCCCCTGGATCGGCTTGCCGCGGAACGAGGTCTCCTGGATGAAGACACCGGGGCGGAGATATTCGGGCATCGTATCGTCTCCTTGGCTATGGCTTCGCTAGGCCAGCTGGAAAGTCACCCGCGCCACGGTCTGCGGGAGGATCGAGAAGTTCTGTCCGGCGAACGGGGCACCCGCACTGGCGGGCGTGAAGCTGCCGGACGCGATCGGGCGGACCGCGCCGCCGGGAATGCGTGCCTGGATGGTCAGGGGAACCCGGCCCGCCGCGTCGAGCGGCAGCGCGCCGGGCGGCGGGAACAGGAACTCGCCCGCCTGGTCGGTGCGGGTCATCCGGTCGAAGGGCTGGCCCTGAAGCGCGATACGCACCTCGAGCCCGCCTGCCCCCGCGCCGCGCAACTTGCCGCGAACGCCCGTCGCGCCCGGAGCAACGTCGGCGGTCGCGGTCGGCCAGAGCTCGTGCTCGACCGGTTGCGCCGGATCGGCGACCGGCAGCGTGACTTCCGGGTCGCCCGCGTCCCAGCGGGTCCAGCCGTCCTGGCTACGCTGGAACGGATCACGCCAGAGAATGCGCTGCGTGCCGGGCGGTGCCGAAAGGAAACGGTAGCTGCCATCGGCCTGACGCGCGCCCGACCCGTCGGCCCGGCGGGCCGGGCGGGCGTAACTGCCCGACAGACGCACGGGCAGGTCCTGCGGAACCGGTCTGCCGGAGAAGTGGTCGAGGAACCGGACAGCGAAGGAAAGCGCGTAGGTGATCGTCATGGCACGACCTCGAGCACCGCTTCGATGACCGGCGGCGCCGGCGGCGTGTCGGTCGGCTCGAGCGAGGCGACCCGCACGCGGTAGACCAGCGACAGCCGGTAGCCAAGTTCGGCCGCGTCCCAGATACGGTAGTGCCCGTCGATCGGCAGCGTCTCCATCACGATCTGCAGTCTGTCCTCGGGCGACCAGACCGGAACGCCGGGCTGCTCGAAAAGGCTGCCGCGGTCCAGTTCGGCATTGTCGTAGAAGGCCTGGAGGATCGCCCCCATCAGGCGCGCCTCGTCGCGCGTGGCGGGCAGGTCGCCCACAACATCGTCGGTCGCGCGCACGCCCCAGGCGGTGACGAGGTAGCACAGCTCGAGCGGCAGCGGCTGGCGGCCGAGCGTTCCGTCCGGCAGCACGCGGCGCGGGTTGCCGCGCATCTCGGCATTGCCGACGACCTGGTACAGGAAGAGCGACACGAACGGATCGGTGGTGTCGGCGAGCGAGGCGAAGGCGGCGGGCGTCACGATGCCGACACCGACATTCGGAATGCCCAGCGCCGCGATATGGCGGTCGACGAGATCGACCAGCGTCTGGCCGGTATTCTCGAT
>JBNLCA010000385.1:0-4572 GCA_050303575.1 Paracoccaceae bacterium | reverse complement strand
TAGATCTCCTCGCCGCGCTCGACCGCGTCCGCGATCACCTTGCGCGCTCCCATCACCCGACCCAGAACGCCCGGATCCTGGCTGATCGCGACCTTTTCGCCGCCCCGCGCCACCGCATCGATATCGGCCAGCGTCAGGCTGCTGCCATCTATGGTGATCGTCATCTCGTCCCTCCCCGGACCGCCGCACTCCGTTCGTCAGGGTTGCCGCACGGATTTCGTTCAGACATTGTTCCTCGGCAATCCGGCCGGAATCGAGTCGGAAGTCTAGTTAGGGAGGATCGCAATGAACATCCGGAAGCTTCTTGCCGGCACGGTCGCGGGGATGATGAGTTTTGGCGTCGCGCAGGCGCAGGAGGTAAATCTGCGCCTGTCGCACTGGGTGCCACCGACGCACCCGATCCAGACGCTGGGGATCGAACCCTGGATCGAATCACTCTCGGAAGCATCGGGCGGGCGCATCTCGGTCACGATCTTCCCGGCACAACAGCTGGGCGCAGCACCGGACCATTACGACATGGCCCGCGACGGCATCGCCGACATCACCTATACGAACCCGGGCTACCAGGCCGGGCGCTTCCCGATCTACAGCCTGATCGAGATCCCGTTCTTCGCCAACAACGCCGTCGAAGGCGCTCAGGCCTTGCACGAATGGTATGCGCCCATCGCCGAGACCGAGATGTCGGACGTCAAGTTCTGCCTCGCCAACCCGCACGATCCGGGTACGTTCCATTCGAAGAACCCGATCCATGTGCCGGGCGACATCGCCGGCCTGAACGTGCGGCCCGCGCACGCGACGATGGCACGCTTCATCTCCGAGCTTGGCGGCGGACCGGTGCAGGTGCCGGCCCCCGAGGCCCGCGAGGCGATTGCCAACGGCACGGCGGACGCGATCACCTTCCCCTGGAACTCGATCTACATCTTCGGGATCGACAGCGAGACGCCCTATCACCTCGACATGCCGTTCTACATCTCGGCGCAGCTCCTGCTGATCAACAAGGACACCTACAACGGCATGCCCGAGGATCTGCGCGCGATCCTCGACCATCACTGCACACCAGAATGGTCGAAGCGTTTCTCGACCGGCTGGGCGGAGAACGAGGCCTCGGGCCGGCAGAAGATGATCGACAGCGGCGAGCACACGCTCTACGCGCCGACGCCCGAGGAGGTGCAGGCGTGGCGCGATGCGGCGGCGCCGCTGGTCGACCAATGGAAGGCCGAGGTCGGTGACGGAGCACAGGCCTACCTCGACGGCTATATCGAGGCGCTCGAGCGTCACAACAGCCGCTTCTGAGAATTGTGGACGGGCGGCCCCCAAGGGTCGCCCGATCTCCCATGCAGAACCTGCAACGAAGCCTTGAGCGGATCGCCCACGGGATCGAACTGGTCGCCGGAGTGATCATGGGTCTGGTGACCCTGCTGGTGGTCGCCTCGGCCGTCGGGCGGTATCTCTTCGCCTATCCGCTGCCTGACGCATTCGACATGTCGCGGCTGCTGCTCGGGGCGGCGATCATGTGGGGCTTCGCGTCGGTCGGCTACCGCGGCTCGCACATCAAGGTCGATATCGTCGCCGAGATGATGCCGCGCGTGCAGCGCCGCTGGATCGACGCCTTCGCCTGGGCGGTTCTCCTGATCTTCACCGTGCTTCTGACCTGGAAGATGTTCGGCCGCGTGTCATCGGCAGCCGGCAGCGGCGAGGCGACGATGGACCTGCGCCTTCCGGCCTGGCCGATGATGACGCTGATCTGGCTCGGCGTCGTCGTCAGCCTGCCCGCCATCCTCGCGCGCCTGATCCTGATCGTCACCGGACGCGGGACGCTCGATCATTTCGACGCGATAGACGCGGACGAGGCGAAATGAGCGGCGATACCCTCGCCGTCGCAGGCTTCCTCGCGCTCTTCGCGATGATGGTCCTGCGCGTGCCCATCGGCATCGCCATGGGGCTGGTCGGGGTCTTCGGCTTCGCGGGCGTCGCGGGCCTGAAGCCGGCACTGAACCTCCTCGCGCAGTCACCGATCCGCACCGTCACCGACTTCAATCTGACGCTGATCCCGTTCTTCGTGCTGATGGGCGTGCTCGCCACCAACTCGGGCATGTCACGCGAACTCTTCCGAGCCGGGCGGCACTGGTTCGGGTTCATGAAAGGCGGCATGGCGATCTCGACCGTCGGCGCCTGCGCCGGTTTCGCGGCGATCTGCGGCTCGTCGGTCGCCACCGCGGCGACGATGACCAAGATTGCGCTGCCGGAGATGAAGCGCGCGGGCTACCCCGACGACATCTCGACCGGGGTCATTGCGGCGGGCGGAACGCTTGGCATCCTGATCCCGCCCTCGGTGGTGCTGGCCGTCTACGGTTTCATCACCGAGCAGGACGTGGGCAAGCTCTTCATCGCCGGGATCGTGCCGGGTATCCTCGCCATCTTCATGTACATGGCCGCCGTGCGCCTGGCTTACGGCCGGCGCCTGCCCGCCGGCGAGCCGTTCTCTCTCTCCGAGGCCATCCGCTCGCTCGCGGGCGTCTGGGCGGTGCTGGCGCTCTTCCTCCTCATCATCGGGTCGATCTATTTCGGCGTGACCACGGCGACCGAGGCGGCGGCGGTCGGATCGTTCCTGACCGCGCTGATCGGGTTCGTCCGGGGCCGGCTGACGCTGCGCCTTCTCCTCGACAGCCTGATCGAGGCGCTGCGCACCTCGGTCGCGATCTACACGATCCTGATCGGCGCGATTCTCTTCGGCTATTTCCTCGCTATCACGCAAAGCCCGCAGAAGATCACCGCCTGGCTGGTGGGGCTCGAACTTGGCCACTACGGCACGCTGACCCTGATCCTGATCTTCTTCATCATCATGGGCTGCATCCTCGACGCGATGGCGATGATCATCCTTCTGGTGCCCATCGTCTTTCCGATCATCACGCAGATGGGGTTCGATCCGATCTGGTTCGGCGTCATCATCGTGATGACGGTGGAGCTGGGCCTGATCACCCCGCCGGTCGGCATGAACGTCTTCGTCATAAACTCTATCGCGCGGGATATCTCTCTGCCGACGATCTTCCGCGGTGTCCTGCCCTTCGTTGCAGCCGACATCCTGCGGCTGATCCTTCTCGTCGCCCTGCCGTCCCTGGTCCTGTGGCTGCCGCGGACGATGGGATGATGAGGCGGTTTCCGACGATCTACTCGACGCTGATGCGCGAGAACGCCAAGGCGTTTCTCTACGGCATGGGGATGAGCGACGAGGACATCGCGAAACCCCAGATCGCCGTCGCCCATACCGGCGGCGGGATGAGCCCGTGCAACATGAACCTTGCCGATCAGGCGCGCATGGCCGCGGGTGGCGTGCGCGCGGCCGGCGGCTATCCTCACGAGACGCCGGTGGCGTCGGTCTCCGACGGGCTGACCATGGCGCATCCCGGAATGCGCTTCTCGCTGATCTCGCGCGAGCTGATCGCCGACTCGGTCGAGGCGACGATGCGGGCGCATTGCTGGGACGGCATCCTCGCCATCGGTGCCTGCGACAAGAACCTGCCTGGGCTGATGATGGGGATTGTCCGGGTCAACGCGCCCGGCATCTTCCTGCACGGCGGCGCGACGCGGCCGGGCCATGTGCGCGGGCGCGAGGTGTCGGCGCTGGACGCGTTCGAGACGGTCGGACGGATGATCGCCGGCGAGGCTGACCGGGCCGAGCTTGACGACTATCAGCGCCACGCCATCCCCGGCCCGGGCGCCTGCGCAGGCCAGTTCACGGCGAACACGATGGGCATGGTATCCGAGGCCCTGGGCCTGTCGCCGGTCGGCATCTCGATGGTGCCGGCGACGGACCCGGCGCGCGAGGGCCTGCTCCAAGCGGCGGCGCGCACCCTTCTGGCCGCAATCGAAGGCAACGGCCCCCTGCCCCGCGACATCGTCACCCGCAGCGCCATCGAGAACGCCTGCGCCATCGTCGCCGCGACCGGCGGCTCGACCAATGCCGCGCTCCACATCCCCGCCATCGCCCACGAGGCCGGGATCGACTTCGGCATCGACGACTGCGCCAAGGTCTTCCAGCGGACCCCGCTGATCGGCAACCTGTCGCCCGGCGGGCGCTACCTCGCCGCGCATGTCCATGCCATCGGCGGCACGCCGGTGATCCTGAAGGAACTGATCGCGGGCGGTTACATCGACGGCTCGGCTTTGACCGTGACCGGGCAGACGCTGGCCAAGGCGGTGGCCAGCGCCCCCGGGCCGGACGGCGAGGTCGTGCGACCGCTTTCGAATGCCATCGCTCCGACCGGCGGGCTGGTCGTCCTGAAGGGCAACCTGTGCCCCAAGGGCGCGCTTCTCAAGGTTGCCGGGCTGCCGGCGCTGACCTTCCGCGGCCCGGCGCGGGTCTTCGACGGCGAGACGGCGGCGCAGCGGGCCGTCGAAACACGAGACTATCGCGAGGGCGAGGTCCTGGTGGTGCGCGGCGAAGGGCCGAAGGGCGCGCCGGGGATGAAGGAGATGCTCGGCATCACCGCGCTTCTCTACGGTCAGGGCATGGGCGCAAAGGTCGCGCTTCTGACCGACGGGCGGTTCTCGGGTGCGTCGCGGGGCATGTGC
>JBNLCA010000384.1:0-4542 GCA_050303575.1 Paracoccaceae bacterium | reverse complement strand
CGCGGCTTCGCGTACCTGCCGAGCGAATAGGCGCGCCGCGCGCCTGCCCGTGGGGTGGCCCCGCCGGCAGGCTCCCTACCCGGCCCGTGCCACCGACGCCCTGATCCGGTTCATCACTCGCGCCATCGCCGGGGTCGGGCTCTGGCCGCGCCGGGTAAGCATCCCGTACGGGCCGACGTCAATATCAAGGTCTGTCTTCAGCTCGGCATAGGGCGAGGCCGAAGCCCCGGTGAAGGTCCGTACAACCGCCGCCGCCAAGGGCGCGATCGCATTCGTCTGCTGCACCATCGCCAGCGCCATGAGGAAGGCCGGCGTTGCCAGCTGCTGGCGCGGCAGATCGGCTCCGCGGGCCGCCAGCGCCCGGAGCACCGCGCTCGCCAGGGGCGACGCCACGTCGGGGAGTACCCAGTCATAGGCCAGAAGCTCGTCCAGCGTGATCTGGCTGTCGCGGTCCAGCGGATGACCGCGCCGCACGATCAGTGAAATCGGTTCGGTCGAGATCGGTTCCATCTCGAGCTCCTCCTCGTCGGCCACCGTCGCGATGCGCCCCAGGACAAGGTCGAGCCGGCCCGCCCGAAGTTCCTGGCACAGAAGCAGCGACGGCGAGACGCTGACCTCGAATGTCAGCGCCGGATGCGTCACCCGAAGCGTCCGCAGGACCGGAAGGACCAGCTCGAGCGCCGGCGCCGTCACCGCGCCGATCCGGACGTGACCCAGTCCGCCCGAGGCGATGCCTTCCATCTCGGCCGCCGTGTCCTCGAGGTCCATCAGGACGCGCGCCGCCCGCCGCGCCAGCGCCGCGCCGACGGCGGTGAGGGCGATGCCGCGGCCCGACCGCTCGTGCACCGGGTGGCCGACAAGCTCCTCGATCTCGACAAGCATCCGCGACGCGGACGGCTGGGTGATTCCCATCAATTCGGCCGCCCGGCTGATCTGCCGCGTCTCGGCCAGCCGCGCCATCAACCTCAGGTGGTTCAACTTGACCAGTTCGGGCCTTAACATGACTTTTTTGCAGTATATGAATGCCTATTTGATATTTGACGCGATATAGATCGGGAATGCAACCTCCGCCGCATCCGGCCGCGCGAGTCGCGTTGAAGCCGGAAGGCAACGCCCGCAAGAGGCGGGCCCAGGGAGGAAAGAAAGTGATCCTGACCAAGCGCTCCATGCTCAAGATTGCCGTGGCGGCCACGCTGCTCGGCGCCCCGGCCTTCGCCCAGGACAAGGGCACGATCGGCATCGCCATGCCGACGCAGTCGTCGGCCCGCTGGATCTCGGACGGCAACTCGATGGTCGAACAGTTCGAGGCGGCCGGCTACGCGACCGACCTGCAGTACGCCGAGGACGACATCCCGAACCAGCTCGCCCAGATCGAGAACATGATCACCAAGGGCGTCGACGTCCTGGTCATCGCCGCCATCGACGGCACGACGCTCTCGAACGCGCTGGAAAACGCCGCCGCCTCGGGCATCAAGGTCATCGCCTATGACCGCCTGATCCGCGACAGCGGCAACGTCGACTACTACGCCACCTTCGACAACTTCAAGGTTGGCGTGCAGCAGGCCGAAAGCCTGGTGGCCGGCCTGAACGAGCGCTTCCCCGACGTGAAGCCGTGGAATGTCGAACTCTTCGGCGGCTCGCCCGACGACAACAACGCCTTCTTCTTCTACAACGGCGCGATGTCGGTCCTGCAGCCGCTGATCGACGACGGCTCGATCGTCATCCCGTCGGGCCAGATGGGCATGGACGTGGTCGGCACGCTGCGCTGGGACGGCGCCGTCGCGCAGGCGCGGATGGACAACCTTCTGTCGGCCAACTACGGCGACAAGGAACTGAACGGCGCGCTTTCGCCCTATGACGGACTTTCCATCGGTATCCTGTCGTCGCTCAAGGGTGTCGGCTACGGCTCGGGCGATCTGAAGATGCCGATCGTCACCGGCCAGGACGCCGAGGTCCCCTCGGTCAAGTCGATGATCGCGGGCGAGCAGTACTCGACCATCTTCAAGGACACCCGTGAACTCGCCCGCGTCACCGTGGGCATGGTCGATGCGCTCCTCTCGGGCAGCGAGCCCGAGATCAACGACACGTCCACCTACGACAACGGCGTCAAGGTCGTGCCGTCGTACCTGCTCGAGCCGGTCTCGGTCGATCTCTCGAACTACGAGGAAGTCCTCGTCGGGTCGGGCTACTACACGGCTGACCAGCTGAAGTAAGCCACCATCCTCAGCCCCCCGCGCCTGTCGTGCGGGGGGCCATTTCTTGCGAGGCACGCATGGCGACGCTTCTGGAGATGCAGGGCATCACCAAGACCTTTCCGGGCGTGAAGGCGCTCGACAATGTCACGCTGAAGGTCGAGGAGGGCGAGATCCATGCCCTCGTCGGCGAGAACGGCGCGGGCAAGTCGACGCTGATGAAGGTGCTCTCGGGCGTTTACGGCCACGGCTCGTACGAGGGCAAGATCCTCTATGCCGGCGAGGAGGCGCGCTTCCGCGACATCGCCGACAGCGAGACCAAGGGCATCATCATCATCCACCAGGAGCTGGCGCTGGTGCCGCTCCTGTCGATCGCCGAGAACATGTTCCTTGGCAACGAGCGCGCCAGGAACGGCGTGATCAACTGGCCGCAGACGCTGAGCGAGACCGAAAAGCTCCTCGCCAAGGTCGGCCTTTCGGACGCGCCGACCACGCAGGTCGGCAAGATCGGCGTCGGCAAGCAGCAGCTGGTCGAGATCGCCAAGGCGCTGGCCAAGGACGTGCGGCTTCTGATCCTGGACGAGCCGACCGCCGCGCTTCAGGAAACCGACAGCCAGAAGCTTCTGGACCTGATCCTTGAACTCAAGCAGCAGGGCGTCACCTCGATCATCATCAGCCACAAGCTGAACGAGGTCCGCCGCGTCGCCGACCGGGTCACCGTGATCCGCGACGGCACCACCGTCTCGACGATGGACGCGCGAACCGAGGAAATCTCGGAAGAGAACATCATCCGCGACATGGTCGGCCGCGACATGGCGCACCGCTATCCGGAGCGCGATGTCGAGCTAGGCGAGGTGCTGATGGAGGTGAAGGACTGGAACGTCTTCCACCCCGAACAGGCCGGCCGCCAGGTCATCCGCGGCGCCGCCTTCAACGTCCGCAAGGGCGAGATCGTCGGCATCGCCGGCCTGATGGGCGCGGGCCGAACCGAACTTGCCATGAGCATCTTCGGCCAGTCCTACGGCAAGCACATCTCCGGAAAGGTCCTGATCGGCGGCAAACCGGCCGACACGTCGACGGTGCCGAAGGCGATTGACGCCGGCCTTGCCTACGTGACCGAGGACCGCAAGGAACTGGGACTGATCCTCGAAGAGCCGATCACCCGAAACGTGACGCTGGCAAACCTCGCGGCCATCGCCCTCCGCGGCGTCCTGAACCATTCCGAGGAACAGCGCGTCTCGGAACGATACAAGGACGCGATGAACATCCGCACGCCCACCGTCTTCCAGAAGACGATGAACCTTTCGGGCGGCAACCAGCAAAAGGTGGTCCTGTCGAAGTGGCTCTTCGCCGACCCCGAGGTGCTGATCCTCGACGAGCCGACGCGCGGCATCGATGTCGGCGCCAAGTTCGAAATCTACGGGATCATGAACGACCTCGCCGCGCAGGGCCGCGGCGTCGTGATGATCTCGTCCGAGATGCCCGAGCTTCTGGGCATGTGTGACCGGATCTACGTGATGAACGACGGCAGGATCGTGGGCGAACTGACGGCCGAGGAGGCCAGCCAGGAACGCATCATGAGCCTGATCCTGAACAGCTGAGGTAAAGAATGGCCACGACAACCGCCACGAAGGGCATCGGCGCCTACCTGGGAAGCCACCTGCGCGAATACGGGCTTCTGCTCGCGCTCGTCCTGGTCATGGTCTTCTTCCAGATCGTGACCGAGGGCACGCTCCTCAAGCCCGTCAACATCACCAACCTGCTTTTGCAGAACAGCTACATCATCATCATGGCGCTGGGCATGCTCATCGTCATCGTGTCGGGCAACATCGACCTTTCGGTCGGCTCGGTGATGGGCTTCATCGGCGCGCTCGCCGCGGTGATGATCGTGCAGTGGGACGTGCCCGTCCTTGTCACCGCGCTGGTCTGCCTTGCCTTTGGCGGCCTCGTCGGCGCGGCGCAGGGCTACTGGGTCGCCTACTGGAAGATCCCGTCCTTCATCGTCACGCTGGCCGGGATGCTGGTCTTCCGTGGAGCCTCGCTCTGGCTCCTGAACGGCCAGTCGGTGGGACCCTTTCCGCGCAGCTTCCAGATCATCGCCACCGGCTACGTGCCGGACATCTTCCCCGCCGGCGTCGGCACCAGCCTCGCCGAGCTGTTCGGCGAGCGTCAGGTCAATGTCCTCGCCCTTCTCACCGGCATCGTCGCAGCCGGCGTGATCGTGTGGATGGGGATGCGCACCCGCGCGCGCAACAAGGCCTACGGGATGGAGGACGAGCCCGGCGCCTTCTTCGTCGCCCGCAACGCCATCGTCTCGGCGGCGATCATCTTCATCTGCTTCAAGCTCGCC
>JBNLCA010000383.1:0-2417 GCA_050303575.1 Paracoccaceae bacterium | reverse complement strand
AATCTGCGGGGTGAAGAAGTCGGCCTCAATTTCGGGACTCATGCAGCAATTCTGGCAGACGCCGGTCGTGGCGGGCCTTGGGTAGTCGAAGACAAGGTAGGCGTCCGCGATGATGCCGGCGAACGGGTGTCCGGGCGGAATCCTGGCATCGACGGGCTGGGGATCGCGGCGGGTCATGCGCCTTGCTAGCACCGGACGCACGCCCGGCAAACGGCGCGGACACGCATACGTCATTTGGGCGGAGGAACCGCCCGCCTTAGCCTCGGACCGCAAAGGGGGTGACTCATGGTCCGGATCGTTCTTGCGCTGATGTTGCTGGCGCTGCCGATGGCGGCGCGCGCCGAGACCGCGATCTTCGCGGGCGGCTGCTTCTGGTGCGTCGAGTCGGACTTCGAAAGCGTCCCCGGCGTGCGCGAGGTGACGTCGGGCTATACCGGCGGCACGTCGCAGAACCCGACCTATCGCCGCCATTCGGGTCATGTCGAGGCGGTGTCGATCGACTTCGACCCTGCCGTCGTCAGCTACGAGCGGCTGGTGCAGATGTTCTTCCGGTCGGTCGATCCGCTGGATGCCGGGGGCCAGTTCTGCGACCGGGGCGAGAGCTACACGACCGCGATCTTCGTGCGGAACGCCGCCCAACGCGCGGCGGCCGAGGCGGCGAAGGCCGAGGCGCAGGCGGCACTGGGCCGGCGGATCGTGACGCCGATCCGGAACGCCGGGACCTTCTGGCCCGCCGAGGACTATCACCAGGATTACTACAAGGGTCAGAACATCGTCCTGACCCGCTTCGGACCGCGCCGCCAGGCCGTGGCCTACAAGCTGTACCGCGACGCGTGCGGCCGCGACCAGCGCGTGCACGATCTGTGGGGCAACGCGGCACCGTTCGCGTCGCACTGACGTTCTTCGCTCACCGGGCCGGGAAAGCTCAGGCTATCGCCGCGTCTTCCTCGAAATACTGCTCGTTCTCGGCCCGGATGCGGCCGAACTGTTCGCGGATGCGCGAGAGGTGATCGCTGATCGCGGCGGTTGCGCGGCCGGTATCGCGGGCGGCGATGGCGTCGAGGATGCGGACATGGTCGCCCAGCGCCTCGGACCGCGCGAACGAGAGCGACAGGAACCGCACCCGGTCCATGTGCGCCTTGTTCTCGCGGATGATGTCCCAGGCGAAGCCGTGGCCGGTGCGTTCGCAGATCTCTCGGTGGAACCGGTCGTCGAGATCGTGGAAGTCGAGCGAGCTTGTCGCCTCGACTGCCACGCGCTGACGTTCGATGAGGGCGTGGAGCGCGTCGATGTCGGCCGAGGTGAGATCACGGCAGGCGACCGCGACCGTCGAGCGTTCCAGCGCCTCGCGCACGAAGCGCGCCCGCATCACCGCAGCGCCCGAGATGCGCGAGACGGTGGTCGACCGCTGCGGCCGGATGTTGAGGAAGCCGAGCTTCGACAGCCGGTAGAAGGCGTCGCGCACCGGCTGGCGCGATACGCCCATGGCGCGGGCGACTTCGATCTCGGACATTTTCGTGCCCGGCGGCAGGCCCAGCGTCAGGATCTGCCGGTGCAACTCGTCGAAGATCGTGTCGGCGACCGACGGCCTTGCGACCGGTTCGGACCAGCCCGGACGGGCCTCCTGGGGCATGTCCTCCTCCGCGTTGACTCTGGTTGTATGGTAGCATATTAGTTGGCGGCAAGAACACAAGCCCGCCTTGGAATGCGGGCCCGAAGGGAGGTCTGCCGCTGGTGCCGTCGCCGGGTTTCGATCGGTCGTTTCCGCTGTTGTCGCGCCGGGGTTCCCGGCCCGCGGCATCGCCGGACGGCATATCGCCCGCGCCCCCGGCCTCCTTCCCGATCACGGCGGCCCCGCGCCGCCGGAGGAATGCCCCGATCCGACCGGAAAGGTCCGCCGCGCGCGGACGGCCGGGCGGGACACGCACGAGGTTGCCGGCGACCTCGCACATCGCCTGGGATTGCAGGCGCGCCGGCCAATTGGTCCATCACGGGAGGATACGATGACCAGACTGACAAACTTCGCGGCGGCGCTTCTCGCGTCGACCGTGCTCGTCGGCGCCGCGCAGGCCTGCGAGACGACCCTGCGCTCGGCCGAGACGCATCCGGACGGCTACCCGACGGTGCTGGCGGTGCAGCGGATGGGCGAGCTTCTCGAGGAGAAGACCGGCGGGCGCCTGTGCATCGAGGTCTATCACTCGGCCCAGCTGGGCGAGGAGAAGGACACGATCGAACAGACGAAGTTCGGCGTCATCGACATGACCCGCGTCTCGCTCGGCCCGTTCAACAACGAGATCGAGGAGACCAAGGTCGTCTCGCTGCCGTACATCTTCCGCTCGGTCGAGCACATGCACCATGTCATGGACGGCCCGATCGGCGACGACATCGCGGCGGCCTTCGTGCCGCACGGCTACATC
>JBNLCA010000382.1:0-3838 GCA_050303575.1 Paracoccaceae bacterium | reverse complement strand
GCCGGAGCACGCGCCCGGGTCCGGTCCGAGTTCGGCGGGCCAAAGCGAAGCGCCCCAGTGTCGCTGAAGCAGGCATTGTGCCGCACATGGGCCAACGGAAGCGGTCCACCTCGTGGTGACTTGGAGACCTTGCTCGCGTCCCCCCAAGCCATAGTCTTCTGACCAATCCTTGGCGGGTATTCCACCATTGCCACCCGACGGTCGAAGTGATCTTCTCCGCGCCGCGGATGAAACGACCTGTGGGGGTAACGGTGGCGCGAGCCTGGATCGCCAGCTGTTTTCTGGCCGGTGACGCTGGCACGCGCAGCTTTCCGGCACAGGCGGCGATTTGGGCTGCCGATCCCGAAACGGCCCTCGCCCATCTCGTCGACCATTTGCGGGCCGAGGATCTGGCACTGCTCTGGCTCGACGACCTTTCCCCAGGCGAAGGAGCGTTGGCCGAACAGGTCGGGGCGCATCATCTGGTCAAGATCGGCTCCGACGCACGATCCGGTCAGGCGGTCCTCGATTGCCGGACCATCGACGGGCTCGCCCCGCTCGATTCCCAGCCCGAAACGTGGCCCCCGAAGACAGTACCGGAGGCGCTGCAGGCTGACCTTTTCGGTCAGCCCGTCCCGACCGCTGCCGAAATCGCGCATTACGGCGCCGACTCGCCTCCACTGAAGACCTTCCTCGTGGCCGACACGCCGCAATTCCCCGACTGGGACGACCTTGTCCAGGATCTCACACTGCCCCACGCCTCGCTCTTCTCGGGCGAAACCGCCACGCAGATGTCGGGCGTCGCGCCCAGCCTTGTCGAGCTTGCCGAGGGCGACGATTTCAGCCGCCGTCTCTTCACCTTTCTCGACCGCATGCCCGAAGCGTCGCAGGCGCATCACTGGCACCGGCCCATCGGCATCTTCCTGCGCTCGCGCGAACCGTTCGACGTGGTGCGCGCCCACCTTCGGCGCTTCACCAAGCTAGAGGACGAAGACGGCACCTGGTTCTTCAACCGCTTCTGGGACACACGCCAGGCCCTGGTGAGTCTGCCTTTCCTCGCCGCCGAGGCGACGATCGCCGCGCGGCTCTTCGGCATGACGGCAGGCCGCAAGGCGCCCGTCCTGTCGCTTCTCGCCGCGTTGGACGGGCGTGCCGGGCGTTTCGTCTCGGCGCGCTGGACCGGCGACGGGTTGGGCGAGCCGCCGGCCTCGCGCAGCCAGCCGCTGGACGGGCCCTACCGCGACCTTCTCGGGCGCGCCGCCGCTAGGGTCAGCATGGCCAAGACCGTCGATTACCTGGCCCGCACTGTCGTCGCGCCGCCGCCGCGCGCCGAGATCGAAAACCTGGTCGTCGCCCTCGGCCCGACCTTCGAACGGCTGGGCGTCGTCAGCGAACTTGGCCGCACCCGCGTCGCGCTGATTGCCGCGCATCTCGGGCTCGACTGTCTGAACGATCCGCGCTTCGCGGCCGCGGGTCTCTCCGCCGACAGGATCGGCCACGACAGCCAGGGCGAGAAGGTCTTCGTCATCGGCCGAGAAATTGCCGCGCGGATGCGCGCCCTCGCGCGACCGTCCGCGCCGGCGCCGCGGGCGACCCCGGCCACCGACACCTCGGCAGAGGCGGTTCTCCGCGGCGTCCGCCGCTTCGATCCGACCGCCGACTGGAGCTGGGGCGAGGCGCCGCTGACGGCTTGGGCTGAGCGGTTAGTCTGGCAATTCTCAAGCCATCCCCGGCACGCGAACTGTTTCCCCTGCCACGTCGCCGTGGCATATTTCTTCGGAATGAAATTCCTCATGGACCCGATGCTTCCGTTTGGACGCGCGTTGAACGGCCGCACCGGCAAGGACTACGACGAAACGCTGCAAATGATTTCAAGCGATCTTCTTTCAGGGGCTACCCATGGCTGATGGCGACCTTGCCGATCCCGCCGAAACCGACCCCGGCCTCTCGCAACAGGCCGGCGATGCCGGGCTCTGCCCCGGGCCGGTGATGTTCCCTATGGCGACCGGCGCCGACGCCGACCGCTGGACGCAGGAGTTCGGCTATCCGCTGGAAAGCCAGACCGGGTCCATCTCGCTCGGCGGTCTGATGGAGGAGGTCCGCGCCCAGGACCAGACCGGGCGATTCATGCTCGAGGTCTATGACGAGATCATCAGCCAGAAGGGCGGCCCAGGCAGTGAGACGGCGGCAGCTTTTCTGACGAACTTCATGCCGCCTATCAAGGGAGTGGACGACCGCGATTACTATTTCAAACTAGTTTTCGCTGAGAGAGTTGAGGAAAGCATCAACAATGCGCCAGCCGTTACGACCACAACCACAAGTGCCTATTGGGATGGCGAACTGATCAAGATTGGTAGCGCGCCTACAGACCTGGCCAGTTTCGAGGTCCCAATATATGTTGCACCAATAGAAGTTCTGAGTACGACGGTCTTTTTTCACTTGCGCTCCCAAGAGAACGCTATTTCCCCTAGTCGCGCAGCCAGATTGGTAATTGATCAGGTCGAGCGCGACACAGTTCGGAAGCCTTACGTCGATTGGTTGGTATTTTCTGGGAACGTCGTTTTCATAGCGGTTGGCGTCGGTGCAACAGTGGGCGCGATCCGGGTCGCTACCACCGTGGGCGGACGGCTTTTGGCGACCACCGCGCTTGCCTTCGAGGTCGCCGACGGAACCGAGTACATCACCGGCTTCATCGGCGGCAAGGGTCAGGGCTACAACCCGCTCAAAGCCGCCTTCCGCAATGTCGGACAGTCGGCGAACGGCGCCTCGGGCGCGCAGATGGCCGAATACATCTACAACACGCTGAACATCGGCGTCGGCTTTGGCGGAAAGATCGGCCTTTTCGCCGGCTCGATCTATGCCACCACTCAGCTTCCCTCGGCCTGCCAACCTGTCGAGGGCGCGATCACCGAAGAGCCCCTCCCCAGCCAGGGCGCCGCCCAGCGGACGGTGTTCTGATGGGCAAGCTGACGGTCACCCGCATCGACGGCTCGGACGTCGAGAACACCGGCGTCCAGTTCAGGCGCCTCGGAGGGGTCAAGGCGAATATCCGGCGCGGCTATCAGGTCGAGTTCTACCCCTACCCGCGCGAGGACGGCAAATGGCTGGTCCGCGTCGTCAAGCCGCGCCGCGGTGCGAACAACTACGCGGTCGACAGCTACTACGAGGTTATCGCCAAGAACCAGGAGGAAGCCGAGGCCTTCATTCTCAAGGACGGGCTCTGGGGCGGCGCGCTGGCCGAACGGATCGCCGCCCGCATCGGCAAGTGGGGCGAGGGTTTCGTCGTCGCCCGCATGCGCGGCGGCAGGGTTCTGGACAATGTCAGCGGCAAGCACCTGACCTTCCGCGAGATAAAGCAGTTCCAGAACGGCTCGGACAACGGTCTCGACATCCTGGCCCGGCTGGCCAGGGACGCCGAGCCAACGCCGCCGCCCCACGCCGGCGACTTCGTCGCCTTCGAGGTCAAGTCCACCCTGGGCGCCATCAGCGACCCGCCCGGGCTGAGTGCGGCTCAGAAGAATCCAACGCAGTTCGTCGAGTCGCGGCTGACCCGTGCAAGCAACGGAACGGATGGTTATCCGCTGCCATCGAAGACCGAACGCGCCTTCATACAAGATGCGCTCGACGCGCTCGACGACGGAAGCCTCCTGTTCCGCAAGGTCGACGTCCGCATGGATCACTCAGGTGCCCTGGCCGGGACCGGAGGCAAACCCGCCATGGAGTTCAAGACGTGGTGAAAAGATGCGTCAATCCTCTTGCCCCGAAGGTGGGTTTCGTCGGCCTTGTCGGCTACCATCGATCGCGTGTCGACTTTGTCCACGAACGCCTGAGTCTGGATCGCGAGCGGCTTGAAAGCTGG
>JBNLCA010000381.1:0-2121 GCA_050303575.1 Paracoccaceae bacterium | reverse complement strand
GACCGGCGCCGCACATCCGATGGCGACCGATATCATCGCCGCCCACGAGAGTGATGCCGAGGCCGTCGCGACGCAGATTTCAGGCTCTATTCCAGCCGAAAAGCTGCATTTCTACATGAAGCACATGCCGCATCACATGCTCTCGGGCTTCCCGCTCGACTGGGCCAGGGAGTGCGTCAACGTCTTTCTGATCCGCCATCCCGCCCGCGTCGTGGCGAGCTATGCGAAAAAGCTCGAGGGTCCGTCCCTCAGCGACATCGGCTTTGTCCAGCAGGCTGAGCTCTTCGACCGGATCGCCGACTGGCAAGGCGCCCCGCCGGCGGTCATCGACAGCGACGATGTTCGCAGCGACCCCAAGGGTTTGCTGACTGCTCTTTGTGCGAAGATCGGGCTGCCCTGGACCGCGAACATGCTCCATTGGCCCGCTGGTGGCCGCCCCGAGGACGGGGTCTGGGCGGCGCATTGGTACGGCGCAGTTCACCGCTCGACCGGCTTCGATAAACCGGAAGGCCCCCTTCCGCGACTGACGGACGGGTATGCCGGACTGGCCGAGGCGGCATTGCCCTATTACGAAAGGCTCAGGCCCTACCGGTTGACCGCGGAGTGACGGATGGAAACGCAAGGCGACGGGCTCGAAATCGGAAAGTTCCTCAAGGAGGTCAGCCCCGACCTCCGCCGCATCACGTTTCAGGGCTGGGGCGGGGTCGCCGCCATCGCCATCATCGGCTTCGCCGCCGCCATCGCCTTCGCCCATGTCCAGTGGTCGATCTTCTCGCTTGGAGCGGCCGTGTTCGGCATCATAATGGTCGCCCGCCATGCCCGGCGCAGCCACGAGGCGGTGATCATGCCGCATCTCGCCAGAACGGCGGGATTCAGTTACGAAGCCAAGGGTTTGCCGGCCGATGTTGATTTCCCCGACATCCTTCTGCCGAAGGGGGGCGTGAACAAGGTCGAGGACCGGATCGCCGGAAAGATCGGCGGGCTCGACGTGGTCATCGCGGAATATCACATCGAGACCGGGGGCAAGAATTCGTCCACGCTCTTCGACGGCTTCGTCATCGGAATGACTGCCATCGAGAAGGAGCCCGAGTTCCGTCTGGTCTTGGCGAGCGAGACCGAGCCGCGCTTCCTTGCGGGCCCGCGCTTCTCGCCGCAAGGGCGCGAGGCCGCCTGGACCGGGCAGGCGCGCAACGGCAAGAGCTACAAGCTGTTCCTCGAGAACAGCTCGCGCGAGGCCGAGGACGCCGCAATTCCGCTCGCCAAGGCGCTGATCTCGCTCGAGGATCTGTTCGACGTCAACAGCTACATCTATTCCGCCGTCCGCAATGCCGGCCGGATCACCGTCGCCATCCGCCACAAGCGTGACCTCTTCCGGATGGGTGGCCTCTTCGCCAGCCGCGCGTCGATCGAGGGCCAGGTTCACCATTGCTTCGACGACCTGAAGATCCCGCTCCAGGCCGCGTCCAAGCTGATCGAGGCGCAAGGGAAGGCCGCGTGATGCGGCGGGCGGTGGCATGGGCGCTGGCGATCCTGCTCGCCCTTGCTGTCGGCGTGGGCGCCCTGTGGCCGATCCCGGCGCCGGAGCGGCCGTTGACCCGATCGGATCTGCATGACCTGCCGAGGCTTCTTCTCGACGCCACGGTCGCGTCGGCAGGTGACGTGTCTCGCATTTACGAGATTGCAGCGCGTCCAGGGCCGGAGGCTGACCGGACGGTGTATCATATTGAGTGGTTGCTCCGGACTCTGCGCTACCGCCTTCTCTACAGCCGCGATCAGGTCGCGGCCCACGTTGCAGACACCGACTATTACGGGCGTCGTGCCATTGGCGCTTCTGCCGCGGCCGAAGCGTACTTCTGCAAACCGCTCGCCGATCTGGATGCGGCGCAGTTGGTAACGCTGGCGGCGCTGACCGCCCATCCCTCAGGCGCGAATGACCTTGAGTGGCTGACGGATCGCCGCAATCGCATCCTTGACCGGCTCGGACTTGCGCACACCGACGCCCCCGTCACCTTCTGTGACGCCTAGCTCGGCGTCATCGCCGCGACTTCGTAGCTCTTGGTGAATTGCCGGGCCGGGTCCGGGGCGCCTGCCGCGAGTTCCGGGAAGAGCGTCAGGATCTCC
>JBNLCA010000380.1:0-2260 GCA_050303575.1 Paracoccaceae bacterium | reverse complement strand
TCCCGGCGAGCGGAGGATCGGCGCGGCTGGCGTCTTGCGTGGTTCGCGTTCGTGACCAGCACTTCGGGAAAACGGGTGCGAATATCAGACACTGTCCGCCCGGCCTGCCGGGGCGAAAGCCAGTCCAGCCAGCTCAGACCGAGGTCGCGTCGTAACCGTAAATCCAGTCGAAACGCCGAAGCATAGCGCCCGGCGCGACCGCCCCGGCCATGCGCAGGATGCCGTGGCCAAGGGCCGCCACTGGCCCCGTCAGATGGTAGTTCCGCGCGTTGCGGTTCGCCGCCTCGATGACCCGCGCCGCCCGGTCCGCCCGCGCCGCCTGGTAGGCGGCAAGCCCGTCCGGCACGCCATGCTCGGCGAGCTTCGCGGCCAGCACCCAGGCGTCCTCGAGCGCGAGGTTTGCGCCTTGTGCCAGGAATGGCAGGGTGGGATGCGCCGCGTCGCCCAGGATCGCCGCCCGGCCCCTGCCCCAGACCTTGGCGACCGGATGGCGGAAAAGACCCCACAGATGCACCGTTTCGACCCGCGCCAGAAGCTCGCGTAGCGCGGGCGCCGCCTCCTCGAACTCGGCGCGGAGCGCGATCGGATCGTCCTCGACGCTCCAGCTTTCCTCGGCCCAGCGGTTCCATTCACGCACAGCGACCACGTTCATCAGCCGCCCGCCACGCAGGGGATAGGTCACAACGTGACGCTTGGGCCCCATCCAGACTGTCGCCTGCGCCGGGGCACTGTCGGGCGCGGGCACCGTCGCCCGCCAGGCCACCTGACGGGTGAAGAAGGGCACGACGCGGCCGTTGAGCGCGGGGCGGACCACGGAATTGAGCCCGTCCGCCCCGATGAGGAGCGGCGCATCGATCCGCGCGCCCTGGGCCGTTGTCAGGACCGCGCCTTCCTCCGACAGCGAAACCTCTTCGATCTTTTGCAGAAGCCGCACCTGCACGCCCGCCTCGCGCGCGCCATCGGCCAGCAGCGCGATGAGGTCGGCCCGGTGGACGAGGAAATAGTTGGCGCCGTCGAGCCCCATCCTGAGCACCCGCCCGCCGCCGAGGTCGCGCAGCTCGACCGCCTCGGACCTGAGCCCGACGGCGCGCAATCGCTCTGCCAGCCCGAGCGCGTCCAGAACCCGTGCACCGTTCGGCGTGATTTGCAGCCCGGCCCCGACCTCGGTCAGTTCGGCCGCCTGTTCCAGCACCGTCACCGCTGCACCCCGCAGGGCCAGTGCCCGCGCCACGGCAAGACCAGCGATTCCGCCGCCGAGGACCGTTATCGGTTGTCCGATCAATGTCATGGCGATGAGATGAACGAAAAACGCCGGGGCGTCCATGCCCCGGCGTTCCCCGAAACTCTCGGTGACGGTTCAGTCGTCGCGGTGAACCCGCTCGCGCCGTTCGTGCCGCTCCTGCGCCTCGAGCGTCATCGTCGCGATCGGGCGGGCGTCGAGGCGCTTGAGCGAGATCGGCTCGCCCGTCACCTCGCAGTAGCCGTACTCGCCGTTGTCGATGCGGCGCAGGGCCGAGTCGATCTTGGCGATCAGCTTGCGCTGGCGGTCGCGGGTGCGGAGTTCCAGCGCGCGGTCGGTCTCCTCGCTCGCGCGGTCGGCGAGGTCGGGCACATTGCGGGCGCTTTCGTGCAGGCCCTCGATCGTCTCGCGGCTCTCGTCGAGAAGATCGGTCTTCCAGGCATTCAGCTTGCGGCGGAAATACTCGAGCTGGCGCTCGTTCATGAAGGGTTCGTCTTCGGCCGGACGATAATCGTCGGGCAGAAAGTTCTCGGCTTTCACCTCTGCTCCCTCCTGCAGGTCCTTACCTTTTTTGACGCGCTTGGCGGTCATTCCGGCTTCCCCCGGGCGCCGCTGTAACCGAGTCCGTCCCGATTGTCCACTAAGGTAAATGGCATCCTTGCAGCAAAGTGAAGCCAGGGTTACCGTCACTCGAGCAATTCCCCGGAGACGCCCGTAAATGCTGAGGAAATTCGAAGGCACCGAGGCTTACGTTGCGACAGGCGACCTGACGCTCGCCGTTAACGCTGCGGTTGCATTGGAGCGCCCTCTGCTGGTCAAGGGCGAGCCCGGGACGGGCAAGACCGAGCTTGCCCGGCAGGTGGCCGAGGCGCTCGGCCTGCCGATCCTGGAATGGCACGTGAAGTCGACGACGAAGGCGATCCAGGGCCTTTACGAATACGACGCCGTCAGCCGCCTGCGCGACAGCCAGCTGGGCGACGAGCGGGTCCACGACGTCGCCAACTACATCCGCAAGGGCAA
>JBNLCA010000379.1:0-3892 GCA_050303575.1 Paracoccaceae bacterium | reverse complement strand
AGCGGTATGGCCGAGAGCCGCCATTCGGTCCCGCGCTTGTCGGTGCGTTTCCAGATCACCGGTCCGAAGCCCAGCGAGAAGGCCTCGGCATGGATGCCCGACCAGCGGCCGACGATATAGTGGCCGTATTCGTGCACGAAGATGATGACCGACAGCGCGATCAGGAAGGCGATGATGGTGAAGAACAGGTTCCCGACGATCGGAATCTGGTTCAGGATATCCACGTCAGGCCCTCGCTAACTCTTCCTCGACGACACGCGCCGCACGGGTCCGTGCGACATGGTCCATTTCCAGCACGTCTTCAAGGCTTTCAGGGGACTTAGTGATCAGCGCGTCGGCGGCAAGGGCGTCCAGCGTTCCCTCCACCACACCGGCCATCCGGGTAAAGCCGATCCGACCCTCGATAAAGGCGTCAAGCGCCTGTTCCTTGGCGGCGTTGAAAGCCGCGCCGGCAAGACCGCCTGCCGCCATCACCCCGCGCGCGAGGCCGAGCGCGGGATAGCGGCCCGGATCGGGCGCCTCGAATGTCAGACGTCCCAGGGCGGCGAGGTCGAGCCGCGCCACCGGCAGGTCCGCCCGCTCGGGCCAGTTCAGCGCGTATCCGATCGCGTGCCGCATGTCGGGCGCGCCCAGATGCGCCATCAGCGCGCCGTCGCGGAAGCCGACCAGCGCGTGGACCAGGCTCTCGGGATGGATGATCGCCTCGATCCTTTCGGGCGCAATGCCGAAGAATTCCTTCGTTTCAATCAGTTCCAGCGCCTTGTTGAACATCGAGGCGCTGTCGATGGTGATCCGCTGCCCCATTGTCCAGTTGGGATGGCTCGACGCCTCGGCGACCGTGGCATGTTCCAGCCGCTCCAGCGGCCAGTCGCGGAACGCCCCGCCCGAGGCGGTGATCACGATCCGCTCGACCGAGGCGATATCCTCGCCCCTCAGCGCCTGGAAGACTGCCGAATGTTCGCTGTCGACCGGCAGGATCGTCGCGCCGTGACGCCGCGCCTCGGCCATCAGCAGCGGTCCCGCCGCCACAAGGCTTTCCTTGTTGGCCAAGGCCAGCGTCGTCCCGTGCCTCAGCGCCCGGAACCCCGGCGCCAGCCCGGCCGCGCCGACGATGGCCGACATCACCCAGTCGGCCGGCCGGTCGGCCGCCTCCAACAGTGCCTCCTGCCCGGCCGCCGCTTCGATTCCAGTGCCTTGCAGCGCGTCCTTCAGACTCTGGTAGCACTCTTCGTGGCAGGTCACCGCAAGTTCGGCGCCCAGCGTCTTCGCCTGCGCGGCGAGCAGGGACACGTTCCGCCCTCCGGTCAGCGCAACGACATGGTGAGCCGCCCGACCGCGCAACAGGTCGACCGTCGATTGTCCGACTGATCCGGTCGCGCCGAAGATCGTGACCCGCCTCACGGCGCGCTTGCCCCGGGCGGGAAGACGATCAGGAACTCGACCGCGAAGAGGACGACCGACGCGCCCAGCATCGCGTCGAAACGGTCCATCACGCCGCCATGGCCTGGGATCAGGTTCGAGGAATCCTTGACCCCCATCTTCCGCTTGATCGCGCTCTCGGCGATGTCGCCCATCTGTCCGGCGAAGCTCATCAGGACCGAGAGGAACAGGAGTACCGGCCCGGCCCCGGTCATGCCCATCACGACGAGGCCCACGACCAGCGCACCGATCCAGCCCGCGACCGTCCCAGACCAGGTCTTCTTGGGGCTGACCCTTGGCCAGAATTTCGGCCCGCCAATCATCCGGCCGGCGAAATAGCCCGCCACGTCCGAGACGATCACCACGGCAATCAGCCAGACGACCCAGATCAGCCCGTAATCGGCGCGCAGGACGTAAAGCCCGAAACTGGCAGGGAGCGCCAGAAGCGCATAGGCAGCATATATCAGCCTGTGGTCGCGCAGGAGCACGAAGCCCGCCACGGCCGGCAGCGCCAGCAACGGCACGCCGATCTGGAGCGGCACCATCCGCGCCGCCACGACCGTCGCGGCCGCGATGATGGCGAGCGGCACCTCGAGCCGTGCCATGGGCGAGAGCATGCGGACCAGTTCCCACACGATCAGCGCCGCTACCGCCGCGCACAGGCCAAGGAACCAGATGCCGCCGGCCCAGACGCACCCGAACCCGACAACCGCCATGACCATGGCCGACAGGGTGCGTGCGGTCAGGTCGGAGAACTTGCCCTCGGCGGCACTCATGCCGTGACGACGCCTCCGAAGCGCCGTTCCCGCTTGCCGAATTTCTCCAGGATGTGCCCCAGTTCCTCGGGCGTGAAATCTGGCCAGAGCGTCTTGGTGAACTCGTACTCGGCATAGGCGGACTGCCAGAGCAGGAAACCCGAGATCCGCGTCTCTCCCGACGTGCGGATCACCAGGTCGGGGTCCGGCAGGTCGGCGGTGTCGAGGGCCGCCGAGACGTCCTCCTCGCTCATCCCCGCCGGGTCCATGCCCGAGGCCGCCAGCGCCTGCGCCGCGCGCAGGATCTCGTTCCGGCCGCCATAGTTGATCGCCACCGTGAGGTTGAGCTTGTCGCAGGGCGCGGTCTTCGCCTCGACCCACGCCATCAGCCGTTGCAGCCGGTTGTCGAGCCGCGATCGGTCACCGATGAACCGCAGACGGACGCCGGCCGCGGCCAGCTTCTTCGCCTCGGACCGGATGTAGGCCGAAAAGATGGTCATCAGCCCGATGACCTCCTCGGTCGAGCGCTTCCAGTTCTCGGTCGAGAAGGCGTAAAGCGTCAGGTGCGTGACGCCCAGGCCGGGGCAGGCCTCGACGATATGGCGCACGCGCTCGGCCCCGCGCCGGTGGCCGACGAGGCGCGGCCAGCCCTGCTGGGTGGCCCAACGGCCGTTTCCGTCCATGATGATTGCCACATGGAGGGGCGCCGGGACATGTGCACTGTCGTCGGCCATCAAGGCCCTCCGTTCGCAGGTCAGACCTGCATGATCTCGCCCTGCTTGTCCTCGAGCGCCTTGTCGATCAGGCCGATATGCTTGTCGGTCAGTTCCTGAATGGCGTCGTTCCAGAACTTCTGGTCGTCCTCGCTCATCCCGTCGCCCTTGGCCTTCTTGACCTGATCCATCCCGTCGCGGCGGACGTTCCGGATCGCGACGCGGGCGTGCTCGGCATATTGCGCGGCGACGCGGGTCAGTTCGCGCCGGCGTTCCTCGTTCAGTTCCGGGATCGGAAGCATGATGATCGTGCCGTTGAGCTGGGGGTTGATGCCCAGACCGGACTCGCGGATCGCCTTCTCGACGGCGTTCACCATCGACTTGTCCCAGACGTTGATCGTGACCATCCGGGGTTCGGGCACGTTCACGGTGCCGACCTGATTGATCGGCGTCGGGCTGCCGTACGCCTCGACCATGATCGGGTCGAGCATCGAGGCGGACGCGCGCCCCGTCCTCAGCGAGGCGAATTCATGCCTCAGCGACACCATGGCCCCGTCCATCCTGCGCTCGAGGTCATCGAGGTCGATCTCGATATCAGACATTGGTCTTCCTGCCGTTCTGGCTGCTTTTGACGTCTATAGCTTGAGGGTGAACGAAATCCTAGCGCTTCACGCGTGGACCGTCGTGTAAGTCCCCTTGCCGGCGAGGATCCCGCAAAAGCCGCCCGGCTCGTTCAGCGAGAAGACGACGAGCGGCATCCGGTTGTCGCGGGAAAGCGCGATGGCGGCGGCATCCATGACCTTGAGGTTCTTCTGCAGCACCTCGTCATAGCTGATCCGGTCGAACCTCTTGGCGCCCGGATTGGTCTTGGGGTCGCTGTCGTAGATGCCGTCGACATTCTTGCCCATGAAGATCGCCTCGCAGGCCATTTCGCTGGCCCTGAGCGCGGCCGCGGTGTCGGTGGTGAAATAGGGGTTGCCGGTGCCGGCGGCGAAGATGCAGACG